>JAVBPB010000147.1:0-16150 GCA_031549965.1 Mobilisporobacter sp.
CTTTTAGCTTCCTCAAAATTCACTTGTATGTATCACCTTCCTTATTACCTTTTAAAATTATGCTTCTTGCATTTGACTATCAAAGTATTTGTCAATTACTACACGGTCAAATAAACTCCTACGTCCTATTTTTCTTTCTGCTCCTATCGATTTGGCAAACTCAACGCCTCTGACTCTACCTAAATTTAGATAAATACATACCTCATTTACATCTAATAAACGTTTTTCTTGCATACTTGTTGTTAGTTGGTTTTCTCTTTCTCTCATTAATATAATCTCCTTTAACTTATAAATCTTTAATTAGCTCTATTACTTCCACATTTAAAGCTTTAGCAATTTTTCCAATTGTGCTTGGTCTAGCTAATGAACCACCTCTTAACTTAGATAATGTCATAGGACTTATTTCTGATTTTCTACATAATTCAACAGCAGACAAGCATTGTTTTGCTAATAGGATTTCAAACTTTCTGATATCTAATTTCATTTTATTACCCCTTCCTTTATTTTTATAATTATATTTTTATATTATACTATTGTTTTTAATATTGTCAATTATATTTAATACAAATTCAAAAATAATATAGTTAATATAATTTTATATAATTAACTTGCATTTTTACTTTTTATATGTTAATATTGTTTTATATAAAGGAGGTTCCAATATGGAAGAAAATGTTGATTTTTCAATAAGATTAAAAGAATTAAGAAGTTCCATGGGTATGACACAAAAGGAGTTTTCTGAACTGGTTGGTACTTCTTCGGTAACCCTATCCTCATATGAAAACAATACAACGACACCTTCATTAGATTTTTTAAAAAATTTAGCAGTTAAGTGTAATGTGTCTATTGATTGGTTATGTGGATTAAGTAGTAAAAAAAATCTAAGTAATACCCCACCCACAATTGAGACCTATTCTGACTTTATGAAAATTATGTTTTCCCTTGAAGATTCTCAATTAAATTTTGAAAGAAATATCCTTTATTACGAAGATATTCTTGATATTTCTTACAAATGTATTGGATTTACTGACCCAGTAATAATGTATCTCTATAAAAGTTGGGAGAAAACTTATTCATTATATAAAGATGGTACAATTGATAAAAGCATCTATAATGCATGGCAAGAAAAGATTTTAAAAGATTTTAAACAGGAATTATTATTAACTGATAATGAATTTTCTGAATTTTACAGTTTTTACAGAGGAGAGTATAGTGTTAATGAATATGAAGCAACGATTAGTAGTTTGCTTGTTGCTAAAACTGGTGCACCTTTTTAATAAATCAAAAAAGAGAGGGGGTTTTTCCCTTCTCCTTAATTATCTCAGTCTATAAAAAGAAATATTTTGCTTGCTAATGAATATTGTAAAACTTTCCACATCTATGTTTATATTTTGGCTGAACTAAAATTATTAGAAACACCCTATAAGGAAAAAACTATATAAAAGCTTCATGCATGATAACCATGCCCTATTACTCTAAAATAGTGCTATAGTTTTCTTCTTAAAGGCCTTGCAATAATTTTATTATATGATTAGTTGTTTAAAACTGCATGGCATATACGGCAAATGCGTATCTTTAGTAGACATAGCCAGATTATGCAGGCTTTTTATAATTTTCATTACATCCTTGGTACACATTTTGGTACATTATCAATAAAATACTTAATTTATTTACACTAAAAAAGCACCCTACACTAATTTATAGTATAGAATGCTAAATTTTGTACCAAAGTTGTACCAAATACCTTTTACTCTCTGGCAAACCCTTGATATTACTAGGTTTAGTCCACAGTATAAGGCATCAATGCGATATGTCTAGCTCTCTTAACTGCTACTGTTAAAGCTCTTTGATGCTTTGCACAATTACCAGTAATTCTTCTAGGAAGGATTTTACCTCTTTCAGAAACATATCTTTTTAATTTATTAATATCTTTATAATCTATTCCAGTGTGGTTTTTGTCTGCACAAAATACACATACCTTTTTCCTTCTACGAGCGCCTCTTCTCTTCATTGGAGAATCGCCTTTATCATTTCTTTCATTTCTATTATATGGCATAACATGACCTCCTTTTCATTTTTAAAAATTAATTAAATGGTAGTTCCTCGTCTATACCATCAGGTATGTTCATGAAGCCATCTCCAATTGCAGCACTTGGAGTAGGTCTTGATACTTGCTGATAACCCATTCCTGTATCAGTACTCCCCGCTCCTTTGCTTTCAGCAAATTCCTGTTCTTCAACTACTACCTCAGTTGTATAAACTTTTTGTCCATCTTTATTTGTATAGCTGCCAGTTTGTATTCTTCCTGACACTATTATCTTTGTACCTTGTTTTAAATACCTTTCAGCAAATTCGGCTGATTTACCAAAAACAACACAATTAATAAAATCTGCTGTTTGACCGTCCTGACTTGTCTTACTTCTAAATCCACGGTCTACTGCAAGAGAGTATCTTGCTATAGCCAAACTTGTGTCACTTTGCTGCGAGTATCTTACTTCAGGATCTCTTGTTAGTCTTCCTACTAATATTACTTTATTCATCTCAAGTCGCCCTTTCTTTATGCGTCTTGTCTAATGCATAAATATCTGATAACTGATTCCATAATACGAACTCTTGATTCAACTTCGTTTGGACAATCAGAACCCGATTCAAATTTAATGAAGTAGTAGTAACCTTCTTTCATTTTTTGAATTTCGTAAGCTAATCTTTTCTTACCCCATTCGTCTACATTAGTAATTGTACCTCCGAAACGAGTAATGTATTCTTTTGCTTTTTCTACTGCTGCTACTCTTGCTTCATCTTCAATCTTTGCATTGACAACTAAAGCTAATTCATACTTATTCATAGTTGCGTGCACCTCCTTTTGGTCTCTGGCCCTTTCTCACTGGAAAGAACAAGGAAAAATATTTAATAACATATCACAATTTACAATGATAACATAAATTGTTTTATTTTTCAAGAGTTATTTTTAATAATTCTCCTCAAATCAAATACTCAATGTTACTATACACTGCCTACAACAAAAAACCTAGGGGGTATTAACTGAAGTACAGCTATCACCCCCCCCTACATATTCATAACTAGCTTTTTCTATTAATTTTTTTTAAAAATCTTATAATAAAGTAAATAATTAAAACTACAGATATTATATTAAAAATTTGCCATACAATAGTTAAAAAATAATCCATATCTTAAAACCCTACTGCGCCACTTAAATTTATAGTTCTTGACGCAAATTGTAACGGACCGAAGTTAAGCACTTTGGCACCTTCCGGTAATTCATTCACATCTACCGCTTCAAATGTAAATCCCGAATTTTGTAAATCTTCTTTTTCAGCTAATATCTCTTTTTGTAAATCTTCTTTTTCAAAATCATCAGATACCTGTTGTTCCATTAAATTTGTTTGTGCATACCCTGTTATCGGAGTAAATCCTAATATACAAGATAATCCTAAAGTAAATAATAGTTTGATTTTTTTCATCTTAATTTCTCCCTTATAGAGTTTTATTTTTTACAAAATTTATTCTAAGTATCAAGTAACAATCTGTAAACGCAGTGTATCACAAATACATTTAATTAACAATAATATCTATACTACAATATTCCATATTAAGATTTTTTAACATGCTTATTTAAGATTTATTGTACAATATTATTATTTATAAACTTAATTAAATCCATATATTTTACAAAAAAACGGGTAAACTAATCCAATATAAAATATCATTTATTTTTCACAAACATCACTTCAATCTATCACATGTAATATATAAAATAAAAATATAATAAGCTAAAGGTAAACAAACACAAACAAAACCTCCGGAGGTGACCACATGACAATACTAATCCCATGCTACGAACCAACTACCAAACTAATAAAACTAATAGAATCCTTAAAAAAACTATGCGACTACAGAATAATCCTAGTTGACGACGGAAGCGGTATTAGCTACTCAAACATTTTTAACCAGGCTCAAAAGCTAGGTTGCTACGTCTTATCCTATGAAGTCAACATGGGAAAAGGATACGCCCTAAAATACGCCTTTAATTATATAAAACAATTAGAAAACAATAACTACATTGTCACAGCCGATTGTGACGGACAGCACAAACCAAATGACATAATTAAAATCTGTCAAGAATGTCTTGAAAATAACAACTCTATCATTATAGGCACCAGACATTTTACAGGAAAAGTCCCAATCAAAAGTCGTTTTGGTAACACCCTTACACGAATGGTTTACACCGTAGCAAGCGGCACTAAAATCCAAGATACCCAGACTGGACTTAGAGGATTTTCACAAAACATGTTAAATTGGCTTATACAAATAGAAGGAGAAAGATTTGAATACGAGATGAATATGTTACTTAAAGCAACTAAATCAGGATATAAAATAAAAGAAATTCCCATTGAAACTATTTATGAAAATAATAATAAATCAACACATTTTCACCCAATAAAAGATTCCATAAAAATATATTTACCAATAATAAAATTTAGCGGAGTATCTATTTTTTCAGCTATAATGGATTTTTTTCTTCTTCTTTTATTAAAAGTACTAACTAATAATTTATTTATATCCGTATTATTTTCAAGAATACTAAGTTCCACTTTTAATTATAGTGCAAACAGATTAATGGTTTTTAATTCAAAGGGTAAGGTTTCTATTCATTCAAGCCTTTTTAAATATTTTACTTTAGCTGTATGCATATTAATATTAAATTACCTTTCTCTTTCACTATTAAATGAATTACTAAATATCAGTTTAATATTATCTACAATAATTACCGAAAGCGTACGATTTTGTTTAAGCTATATGGCTCAAAAAACTTTTGTATTCAAAACAAAATATTCACATTAAGAAACTGCCCACTTATTAATTAACTGTGCTAAAGTTAGGAGGTTTAAATGATAAAATTTTTAAAGAAAAAATACACTTGGACTTTGACATTATCAATTATCTTAATTTTGTCTAATGCCTATGTATTATTAGATACCTTTGTAATGCCAAAATCATATGCAAAAATAGAGGCCAAATCAAAAGATTTAATAATATCAGAAAATAGTAATCAAGAAGCAACTAATAATATTAAAAGCATATATGAATATGCAAATGAAAACACTAATGAAAAAACAAACGATGAAGGACTAGAGCAAATAGAAATAAATTCTAATAGCAGCACCCAAGATAAAAAAACTAATGAATTAATCGATAATATGGATAATTCAACCCAACCCATAATTGATTCAAATTCATACAAAGATGAAAATATAAGCATAACAATAGAAACTGTTAATGAAAATGGGGTAACCTTTTATGTAGCTGATGTTATTTTATCTGATATCAGCTATCTAAAAACCGCCTTTGCAAATAATACTTTTGGAAAAAATATCACAGACACTACTTCCAGTATTGCAAAAGAAAACAATGCAATCTTTGCCGTCAACGGGGATTACTATGGTTTTAGAGATACCGGAGTAATTATAAGGAATGGAATTTTGTATAGAAATACACCAAGAAAAGCACCTGATAATAAGGCTCTTATTATAAATGATTCAGGGAATTTAGAAATTGTTATGGAAAATCAGTTTGATGAAAATAATATGACTGACATACTCCAAAGCTTTTCCTTTGGTCCTGTACTTGTAGAAAATGGCACTGTAGTTAATGCAGATACAAATGTTTCAAGCAGAGATAATCCCAGAACAGCTATAGGGCTAATTGATTCCCTTCATTACATTTTTATTGTTGTTGACGGTAGAACCCAAACAAGTGAGGGTATGTCTTTAGAAGAATTATCTGAGGAATTTGTAAAAAGAGGTGCAAAAGTTGCTTATAACTTAGATGGTGGCGGGTCATCATCCATGTGGTTTATGGGTGAATTAATAAACAATCCAACTGATGGCCGCCATCAGGGTGAAAGAAGTATAAGTGATATAATTTATATTGGAAAGTAGGTACTTTTTATGAGCCATTTTAATAAAACAATTACAATTTACATAATGATAACATTTTTTCTTTTTATATTTAACTATATATATGGCTTATTTGGCCATGGTGTTAGTTCTAAATCAATGTCAAATATGTACTTAGTCAGCTTGTTTTTAGGAGTGTTATTCTTTTCTTTAATAAAGATAATATTACCTAAAATAAACCTTCAAATAAAATACCGTTTATTTTATAATATCCATAATTCCTCAGTTGCCCTTTTAGTTAATGGATTAATGCTTACTGGAATTATAGAAATAGCTGGAGGAAGCTCCTATTTAATATCTTGGTTTTTTTACATAGGATGCTTTTTACTAATAATTTCTATAATAATGTTTATTAGTATGCTACATAGTTTGAAAAGAGCTTACACAGTTTCTTCCTCTACATTTTGAATTATAAAGAGCTTCATCTGCCTGCTTTACTAACTCTTTAACCATTAAATCCTTGGTTGGAATTACATTGGTAAATCCTTGGGAAATAGTAACTGCCTTAGAAATTGGTGATCTACCATGCAAAATCCTTAAATCATCTAGTTTGCAACTTAAGGATTTTGCAAAATCCATAATTTGCTCATTAGTTTGATTTGTTATAATAACAAAGAATTCATCTCCTCCATATCTTGCAGGAAAATAATTTTTGCTTGACATTTCTTTTAAGAGCTTAGATATTTTTTTAATACATCCATCTCCTTTTAGATGACCATAAGTATCATTATACTGCTTAAAATAATCCACATCTATAATTAAAATTCCAAAGCTCTTATTACTAATTTTTGCCTTTTGTAGCATCTTCACACAATATATGTCAAGTTTATACCTGTTAGCCAATCCAGTTAAAGCGTCTATTTCAGAAAGATCTTTTAATTTTTCATTAGTTTCAAGAATTTTTTCCTTTTCAGAAATCATAGTATTTAGGTCAAGTTTATTTTTTACCCCATCTGCCTTGGCTTTGTTAAGAGCTATTTCCATTTCTCTTTGCCATTCATAATATTTACCATAAGCTTCATTTAGTTTTTCAGTATCATTTGTTAATTTACAGTATTCAATTATTGACTCGTAAGCTTTTATCCATTTGCTTGGATAATCTATTTCCTTTGCAAGTTCATATATTAATTCTATTGCAGTACTTGCATCTTCTAATTTTTCTAACTCAAGAAAAAGGCGAACAATTTCCAAACAGGAACTAAAGCACTCCCTTTTATCACAATTATTATTAATTGCATTTATTGAAATCATGGCATTTTCATATGCCTGCTCTTTGTCTTTAAGTGCATACAGTATCTTTGCCCTGATTGCATAAATAGTGGGAAGAATAAACATTTTTTCCTTTTTTAATATTACCTCTAAGCTTTTATCATTATAAAATAATGCTTTTTTATAATCACCCAAATAAAAATATGCTGCACCAATATTATTAAACTGAAGACCATCAGAAAATGTAATTGAAGATTTTGAATTTCTTCCTTTTACATTTATTTGATAGCCTTTTTTATAATATTTTAAAGCCATTTTGTACTCTTTAATTGTCATAAATACTTCACCAATATTACAAAGAATCATGCCTTCAATATCGTAGTACTTATTCTTACTTGCAATTGTTCGTCCTTCAAGAAAATACCCAAGTGCAGTCTGCTCATCGTCTAAATTAGCAAATAAAATACCAAACAAGTTATAAGATTGTGCCAATAAACTGTTATAACCATTACGTTCTTCTATTTCAATTCCCTTTATTAAATTCTTAATACAATTTTTCGATTCACTAATCCCCAGATAATACTCGCCCAGATAATGATAGGAAAATGCTAATAAATACTCATCTTTATGGATTTTTCCTATGCTTTTTAATTTAATACATAATTTTTTAAGTAATTCTAAATCAGTATACCTTAATGTTTGAATCTCATTCATTAATTTTAAAATCTCAGTATCACCAATTGTGCTCATATTAGCCCTCCTATCATGATTATATAGACAATTATCCGGATTCTTAGCAAATCTCAGATCCGCTTATAATATCTTTATCTACGGTTAAAACAGCTAAATTTCCATCATCATCAGATGCTGCAAGAATCATACCTTCTGATAGTACACCTCTTAACTTTGTTGGCTTTAAATTCATAATAACGCACACTTTTTTACCCACCATATCTTCTGGCTTATAATGCTGTGCAATTCCTGATACAATCTGCCTTACACTTCCCCCTACCCTGATTTGTGAAACTAGTAATTTTTTAGCCCCTTCAACAGGCTTACATTCTAAAACTTCACCCACTTGTATTAAAACCTTGTCAAAATCATCAATTCCAATTTCAGGCTTAGATTCAACAACAGGATATTTTGGCTTATCTTCTTCAACCATTTTCATAGTTTCTACTTTTTCTAATACTTCTTTTATATCCATCCTTGCAAATAATATTTCAGGCTTTTGCGTAACCTTATTCCCTGATTCATATCCGCCAAAAAAGACCTCTTCATTAAATTCCCTATTGTTTGTATTAATCTGGCAAAGAATATTTTTAGAAGTATCTGGCATAAATGGTTCTAAGCAAATAGCTCCTATTCTTATACTTTCAATTAAATTATAAAGAACAGTTCTTAATCTGTCCAATTTTTGTTCTTCTTTAGCTAAAACCCATGGCATAGTTTCATCTATATATTTATTGCATCTCTTAAACAATGTAAATATTTCTGAAATTGCATCAGCAACTCTTAATTTATCCATTTTTTCCAAAACCTTTTTAGGGGTATTAACTGCTAATTCCATAAGTTCTTTATCTATTTCTTCTAAAACATTAGGATTACTTACAATTCCGTCAAAATATTTGTTTGACATGGATATAGTCCTGTTCACTAAATTACCTAAAGTATTGGCAAGCTCTGAATTTACACGTTCTACAATTAATTCCCATGTAATATTTCCATCATTATCAAAAGGCATTTCATGTAAAACAAAAAATCTTACTGCATCTACAGATAATAGCTCAACTAAATCTTCTGCATATATTACATTTCCTTTTGATTTACTCATTTTGCCTTCGTTTTGTAGTAACCAAGGATGACCAAAAACTTGTTTTGGCAAAGGTATGTTAAGAGCTAAAAGCATAATCGGCCAATATATTGTATGGAATCTAATTACATCTTTTCCCAACAGATGTAAGTCTGCTGGCCAATATTTATTATACAATTCTCCATGGTTTCCATCAGTGTCGTATCCAAGACCTGTAATATAGTTACTTAGTGCATCTACCCACACATACACAACATGTCTGTCATCAAAATCTACCGGAATACCCCACTTAAAAGAAGTTCTCGAAACACATAAATCCTGTAGACCTGGTAGTAAAAAGTTATTCATCATTTCATTTTTTCTTGACTCCGGCTGGATAAATTCTTTGTGAGTGTTTATATGCTCTATTAATCTATCCTGATATTTGCTAAGTCTTAAAAAATATGCTTCTTCCTTTGCAGGTTGTACTTCTCTTCCGCAGTCAGGACATTTTCCGTCAACTAATTGTGTAGATGTAAAGAAAGATTCACAAGGGGTACAATACATTCCTTCATAATGCCCTTTATAAATGTCTCCTTGATCATATAATTTTTTAAACATTTTTTGAACCATTGCTTTATGGTCTTCATCTGTAGTTCTTATAAATCTGTCATATGTTGTATTCATTAAATCCCAATTATTTTTAATCTGTTTTGCTATTCCATCAACAAAATCTTTTGAAGTAACTCCCGCTTCTTTTGCCTTAGTTTCTATTTTTTGTCCATGTTCATCAGTTCCAGTCTGAAAATAAACATCATATCCCATTTGTCTTTTAAATCTGGCAATGCTATCCGCCAAAACTATTTCATATGTGTTTCCAATATGAGGTCTTCCTGATGTGTATGCAATAGCTGTTGTTATATAGTAGCTTTTTCTATCCATATTATAGATTCCTCCATAGTTTGCAATTATTTTTAAATATTATAGTATATTTCTCTTAAGAAGTCTATTATTTTTAATAAAACTATTTACTTTTGCATATTTTTATATTATTATCAAACCAAGCGATTATATTCCATGAAGGAGGCATCAATGAAAAAATCTAAAATTTATTTAATTGTTTTAAGTATTTTATTGGTTGTTATTTCTACTGCATGTGCAAAAAACAACGGTGAGGATCAGAAAGATTTTAGTAATTTTACCAAGAACTTGTTTATTAAAGAGGTTCAATCCGATAGCATTACTCTAAATTATATGCTGTCTAATCCATCTGCATATGGAATTACTAATTTTACCCCAACTCTGGGTGATTACGGAATTGATTACTTTAATAAAATGTTACAAGAAAATGAGGCTCTTTTAAAAGAACTTGAAAGCTTTAAATATGAAAGCTTAAGTAAAAGTCAACAATTAACATATGATATTTTAAAAGAGTATTTACAAACCGAATTAAGTGCCAAAGACGTCCTTCTTTATCCTGAGTCACTAAGCCCAACTATCGGTACTCAGGCTCAGCTTCCGGTACTTTTGGCAGAATTTAATTTTTATTCCAAAGAAGATATAGATTCCTATATAGCTTTACTTTCAGATGTTAAAAACTATTTTACTAAATTAGTAGAATTTGAAAAAGTCAAATCTGAAAACGGCTTGTTTATGTCTGATTTTGCAGTTGATGATATAATTAAGCAATGCTCTGATTTTATAAGCGAACCGGAAAACAATTTTTTAATGGAAGTATTTAATGATAAAGTCGACGCACTTGATTATTTAACAAGTGAAGAAAAAACTTCCTACAAAGCCCAAAATAAAGATGGAGTCTTAAATTTTGTTATTCCTGCTTATGGTATGCTTATTGAAGAGCTAAATAAGCTTAAAGGAACCGGAACTAACAATGGAGGGCTGTCTAATCTACCTAAGGGAAAGGAATACTATGAATATTTAGTTAAATCCTCTACTGGTTCCTCTAAAAACATTAATGCTATTATTAAAAAACTCGAATCAACTATTACTGTTAATTCTTTAAAGATGAGTAAGGTTATGAAAAATAACCCTGAGGTTTTAGAACAAGCTTCTGCTCCTACCTTTTGTTCATCTGATCCGGAAGAAATTATTAGCATATTAAAAGAAAATATTGTAGAGGATTATCCTGAATGTCCTCCTGTTAATCACACCATTAAATATGTACATGAATCTCTACAGGAAAGTTTAAGCCCAGCATTTTATCTTACACCTCCAATTGATAATTACACTAATAATGTAATTTACATTAATAAAGGTGAAAACACAGATATGTCTCAAATATTTACAACAATAGCACACGAAGGATATCCTGGACATCTATATCAAACTGTATATTTTCATTCAGTAAATCCTGATGAAATTCGCCAGTTAATAAGTTTTGGAGGATATGTTGAAGGATGGGCTACATATGTTGAGCATTCTTCTTATTATTGGGCAGGATTAGATGAAGATGTAGCTAGTTTATTAGAACAAAACCTTTCAATTGTGTTATGTATTTATTCCAGAGTTGATGTAGGAATTAATTATGAAGGATGGGATTTAGCCCAAACTACACAATACCTTAATACTTGTGGTATAACCGACGATAAAGTTATTTACGATGTTTACAAAAGTATGATTGAAGAACCTGCCAATTATTTAAAATACTGTTTAGGTTTTTTAGAATTTACAGAATTAAAGAATAAAGCTAGTGAATCTCTTGGTTCTAAATTTATTCTAAAAGATTTTAATGAATTTTTATTAAAAACTGGCCCTGCTCAATTTTATGTAATTGACAAATATCTTGATAAATGGCTTAAGGAACAATAAACAGAAAAAATGCCTTTTTTGCAAGTTTTTGTAATCAAGGCTTCATTTTTTAAATTATTCTATTGACTTTTATACAATTTAACACTATAATTAAGATTACTGAAATCAAATCAAACAATTAGGAGGAACTAACTATGTCAACAAAAGCTAACTTTAAACGTGAAGAAATTGGTGCACACAATCCAATTTTCACTATGACTCGTGCGATAATTGAAGCACCATTTTACGGAAACAATGTTGTAAAAGTAAATACACTAAGAGAAGCGTATGAAATTGCAAAAAACTCTCCAGGTACTGTTGTAACAGATATGCCTGTATACAGAGCAGAAGAAATTGGACTTGATCCTAGTTCAAAAGTTTTATTATTTAACGATGGTAACGTAAGTGGCCGTGCTGCTGCTGCCAGACAAATTGCTGGTGAACCAGGAGTTAATGTAGGTAATTTAAGTGATAAAGTTAAAGAAGCTGTTTACCTATCAAGAAATTTATTAATGTATCATGCAGAAGTATATATTGGGCTTCATGAAGATTTCATGGTAAAAGCTCATCTTCTTATTCCAGAAGGAGAAGAAAATATTCTTTATTCATGGATGTTAAATTTCCAATACATGTCAGATGAATATATTAAAATGTACAAACAGTCAAAACCAGTTGATAATGAACCAGATATATACATATTCTCTAATCCACAATGGTCACATCCTGATCATCCAATGGGTCTTGCATTCTTTGATACTGCTAACAACTGTGCAGCTATCCTTGGTATGAGATATTTTGGAGAACACAAAAAAGGTACTCTTACAATTGCATGGGCTATTGCTAATAGAAATGGTTATGCATCTTGCCACGGCGGACAAAAAAGATATAATCTTTCTGATGGAAGAAAATTTGTTGCTGGTGTATTTGGTTTATCAGGTTCTGGAAAATCAACTATTACACATGCTGCTCATGGCGGAAAATATGATATTACAGTTCTTCACGATGATGCATTTATTATTTCATCAGAAGATGGTTCTTCAATTGCATTAGAACCAGCTTATTTTGATAAAACTCAAGATTATCCATTAAACTGTGATGATAACAAATACTTAATTACAGCTCAAAACTGTGGTGCTACTGTGGATGAAGATGGAAATGTTGTTTTAGTTACTGAAGATATTCGTAATGGTAACGGTCGTGCTGTTAAATCTAAGTTATGGTCACCTAACAGAGTTGATAAATTTGAAGAACCTGTTAATGCTATATTCTGGTTAATGAAAGACCCTACTCTTCCACCAGTATTAAAATTAAAAGGTGCTGAACTTGCTTCTGTTATGGGTGCAACTCTTGCTACTAAGAGAACTACTGCTGAAAGATTAGCTCCTGGAGTTGATCCTAATGCGTTGGTTGTTGAACCTTATGCTAACCCATTTAGAACTTATCCTCTTGTTAATGATTATGAGAAATTTAAATTATTAGTTAAGGAAAGAAATGTTGATTGTTATATTCTTAATACTGGAGACTTTATGGGCAAGAAGGTTAAACCTGCCGATACTTTAGGTATCCTTGAAGCTATTGTTGAAGGAAATACTAGCTTTAAACAATGGGCTAACTTTAGTGATATTGAAATTATGGAATGGGATGGATTTGTTCCTAACCTTGAGGATGCTGAGTATAAACATCAGTTGATTGAAAGAATGAAGGATAGAGTTAAGTTTGTTGAATCTAGAGAAGAATTTAAGGGTGGATTTGATAAATTGCCAGCAGATGCACTTGAGGCTCTTAATAAGGTTGTTTCTGAGTTGGAATAATTTGGTTTTTGTTTTTAGATTTTTGCAGACGGACGCTTTGCCTTGGAGTCTTTGTACTCCAAGGGAGGCGTCTTATTATATTTTAAAAAAACCGACGTTTCAAACATTCCAATGAGCCTATGGACAAACCCATTTTGAAAGCTTACGCTTTAAAAATGGGTTATAGTCTCATTTCCATGGCACTAACGGTTTTTTTAAAATATAATAAGACGCCTCCCTTGGAGATTTAGTTTTTTGAGGCAAAGCTGGGTGTTGGTGAGATTTATTCCTTGTATTTAATGTTTTAGTATTGTGCTAATATTTTTTAATAATTAATTTTTTTTATATCCAATCTCCCTCCAAAAACTCAATAGTTGGAAAATAAGTACACTTTTCTTTTTCTGTTTTAGTATCTTCTATTTCTTTTTTCTCATAATTATAATCATAAATAATTCCATTTCCATATGCCAACGACATTCTCCCTAAATAAAATATAAGCGATATTGGACTTGAAATAAATATATGTAACTTTCCTTTTCTGTTCTCAGTAAAACAGCTTTCAATATAACTACTAATTTGTTTTGCCAGTTCCCAGGCATGTTTGCCATCTACAACTGAATCAATTGATGATATTGGAAGACTACAATAGCAAATTGTTCCTATCATAAGATTTTCTCTTTGAATATATGTTTCAACGCCATATTCAATCTTTCTTGTTATACTTATAATAATAGCCATATCGTAGTTGTCTTCATTCACTTTAGTATTTCTTATTAGCAATTTTTCATATTTATCTACATCTCCTGTTTTAGTCTCCCAAATTTCCTCCTCACTTGTACTCTTTTGAATAAGGGTTGTATCAACTCCAGATTTTGGATTTAAAAATCTTCCAGCCATAAATGCAACAGAATAATGGGTAATTAGTTTTATAAAATAACGATTTTCCTGTTTTATATTAAGACAAATATCGCTTTTAAGTTTTTGAATAATGATATCCCATGTATACTCTTTCTTTAGAAATCTTCCATCAAAAAAATCTCGTAAGTCAATTATCTCATGATTTTGACCTTGATTACCTTGTATGTTTTCACCAAAAGATTTAATAATAACGGTATGCTCTTGTTTTAATTCTTTTCCATTTTTTATTACTTTATTCAAATTGCGTTTGCCTTCTATTTCTGACAATGCATTTTGCTCTGCTTTTTCTTTCCACTCTTTTAGCTTTTCAACTGGATACCTCACAACATCCGAGTCTATTAATTTAGAGCAAGTTTGGCATAACCATATTCCATTATCGACAGATTTTCTTTCTTTATCAGTCATATCTGCATGATATCGTGGTCCTCCCTCTGAAGCTGCAGAAATATGGGATGCAACACCAATATTAATTATTTTATCTTTATCTGTTCCAGGTCCACTTGTAATCACCATACAATCAGGATTACTGCATTTACAGCCAACCCTGTTTGCTAATATGTTTTTTACTTTCATTGTAAAATTATCTCTCATATAATTTTTCCTCTCATAATTATGTAACCTAAAATCATTTTATTTTATAGTTTTAGCAAATATAGATGCTTCTTACTGTGCTTCTTTTTTACCTTCTCCAAAAGCATAATATTCTTTTATATTTTAATCATCAATTTTAAATTTACCTATATTGTTGACAAAATAATCATATTCATCACTATGTATTATCTTTAGCGTAATTAAACATAACAAATTATTTTCCTTCATAATTTCTGCTATACATCTTAATAAACCACCAATATCTCTATCTTTAAATTTGCAGCAACATAAGCAAAACATTAATAATGCTCATTATTATTGCAACCGAACTACCTTCAGATTTTTTTACTAAGATTCTTCACTCATATTTTTAGTAAATAAATATTCTAATTAGGCTTCTATCTTTGCGTCCTTATTTTTCAATAAGTTTAAATTATTTTATAGTTAAATATCAATAATATATATTACAATTACTATGTATTTAAAATATAATAAAATAAACATTTATTTATAAATACCATATTTTTAAAATTTTGTAAACATTAATTTTAATAAATTATAATTAATACCTCAATTAAATTTTCCATTAATGATTCAAAACTATTTGTTCCATTATATTTCTAAAAGGTCATTAATTATCTATTATTTTTATTTGTATTGCATCATTAAATTCTAAATTAAAGATCCTATTTTCTGGTTTATAACAAAAATATAATAGCTTATCTTCGGTTCCTTTTATACACACTTGGGCATCATATACTCCCATTCTTTGTACTATTAGGTCTACTTTCTTTATTACATCTACAAATTCTCAAGTTTAGTCAAACCATTTCTGGTGAATGACTGGACTCTAATTTATTGTTAGAGAGAAAAATAAGCCATACTATGCAGTAGGCCACTGAAAAAGTCCTTCAATACAGTAAATTAATTTTTTAGATGAATATGAGTGTATATATATCCAATTGTGCAGACCCATTGGTTCGGCAGATGTTTTTGTTTTTTAAAACATCGAGAGAACGTCCGACGAAGCGTTTATGTTTTGTCAAGACTTTGCATAGCAAAGG
>JAVBPB010000029.1:0-12258 GCA_031549965.1 Mobilisporobacter sp.
ATAAGCATTCACACCATGTTTTCTATAATAATGCTTATTTTGTAATTCCTGTGGTGCAGGCTGTACTTTGGGGTTAATTGTCTCAGTGCGATATGCCATCTTTGCTACTTCTTCCAGTACCACTGCATTGTGAACAGCTTCATATGCATCCCTTCCCCATGTAAATGGTCCATGATTCTTGCAAAGTACTGCCGGAACAGCCATTGGTTCTTTATTCATGGCTTTAAATTCACTTACTATTAAAAGTCCTGTGTTTTTTTCATATGCTCCTTCTATTTCCTCAGATGTCAGACACCTTATGCATGGAATTTCTCCATACATATAGTCTGCATGGGTAGTTCCATAACAAGGAATGCTCCTGCCTGCTTGTGCCCAACTGGTTGCATAAGAAGAATGAGTGTGAACTATTCCTCCTATTTCATGAAATGCTTTATATAATTCTAAATGAGTGGCAGTATCAGAGGATGGATTATACCTGCCTTCCACCTTATTTCCTTCTAAATCCATAACAACCATATCTTCAATGGAAAGTTTATCATAATCCACACCACTTGGCTTAATCACAAACATACCTTTTTCTCTGTCAATTCCGCTTACATTTCCCCACGTAAAAGTTACAAGCCCATATTTTACAAGATCCATGTTAGCTTCATATACTTGTTTTTTTAAATAGTCTAACAATTTATACCCATCCTTCAATTTATTTTATATTAATCAATCTTATTTTAAGAAATCTACTGTTGCTCTTTCAATTGGAAGCCCTTGTTTATACCTTTCAATAAATACATCAAAGCTTTCCACGTCCTGTGGGTCTGGATTAATTTCATTTCCTGCTTCTTTAGAAAATACTTTGTTAGAAAGATAAGTATCAAAAGTTTCATTTTCTTCTTTGTTAATCATATATGATGCCAATAATGCAATTCCCCACGCACCACCTTCTCCTGCAGTTTCCATTACAGAAACAGGGGCATTCATGGCAGCCGCCATAATCTTTTGCCCAACTTCCTTAGTTTTAAATAAACCACCATGTCCAAGGATTCGTTCAACCTTAACACTTTCTTCTTTTAAGAGAATATCCATGCCTACTTTCAATGCTCCAAGAGAAGTAAATAAATGAACTTTCATAAAGTTTGCAAGGTTAAATTTACTATAAGGAGTACGTACAAAAAGAGGACGTCCTTCTTCAAAATTAGTTATATGCTCCCCTGAAAAATAGTTGTACGCTAATAATCCGCCACAGTCTGCATCTCCTTCTAATGCTTTATTGTATAAAGTATTAAAAAGCTTGTCCATATCCACTTCCATGCCAAGGCTTTCAGAGAATTCTTTAAATAGGTTTACCCATGCATTTAAGTCTGACGTACAATTGTTACAGTGAACCATAGCCACTGGTTCTCCTGTTGGAGTGGTAACCAAATCTATTTCGGAATAACCCTTTGACATTTCCTTCTCCAGTACGATCATGGCAAATACACTTGTACCGGCTGATACATTTCCCGTACGCTTAGAAACACTGTTGGTTGCTGACATTCCGGTTCCTGCATCTCCTTCTGGAGGACAAAGAGGAATTCCTATACTAAGTTGCCCGCTTGTATCTAATAATTTTGCACCTTCCTCTGAAAGATTTCCTGCTATTTTGCCTGCTGTCAGTACCTTTGGTAAAATATCTTCTAATCTCCATGTATAGTTTTTATCCTTTATTAGCTGTTCAAAGGTTTTTATCATTTCTTTATTATATTTTTTTGTGTCGGAATCAATAGGAAACATTCCTGAGGCTTCACCAATTCCAATTACTTTTTCATCAGTTAGCTTCCAGTGAATATAGCCTGCCAATGTTGTGAAAAAATCTATATCTGCAACATGTTCTTCCCCATTTAGAATTGCCTGATAAAGGTGGGCGATACTCCATCTTTGAGGAATATTAAAATCAAATGCTTTTGTAAGCTTTTTTGATGCTTCTCCAGTCATGGTATTTCTCCATGTACGAAATGGAACTAGAAGTTCTCCTTCTTTATTAAATGCCATATAACCATGCATCATTCCACTAAAACCTATAGCTCCAATATTCTTAAGAATTATTCCATATTTTTCATATACATCCTTAGCCATTTTAGAATAGCAGTTTTGTAAGCCTTTCCAGATATCATCAAGACTGTAAGTCCAAATATTATTCTCATAACGGTTTTCCCAGTCATGGCTTCCTAAGGCAATAGGGGTGTTTTCTTCATCTACTAATACTGCCTTAATTCTTGTAGAGCCAAACTCAATTCCCAAAGCTGTTTTTCCATTTTCAATGGATTTTTTTACTGCATTTATATCAAGTTTCATATATACCTCTCCTTACATAATATGCTAACTAATACCTATTATTTTATAACTTGTATGCACGTATATACAAGTTGTTTTTTATATTGAAGCACTAATGTTTTATTTATGGGTATCAGAATGCTTTCGTAAGAACATAATGCCTTTATCCTTAAAACCTATTCCTAGAATACCCGCAATACCTGTTATAACGAAAACAATTAATGATATTTTCCACTGACCTTCACGCATGGTATGACCTATCATTGTTGATGACAATACAGAAGGAATACGAGCAATAGTAGAAATTATTATAAATTTAATTGTACTCATTTGAGTAATACCCACAATATAGGTGAGCATATCTTTAGGAGTTCCCGGAATGAAAAAAAGTGTAAATATTACCATTTCACTTTTACGATTATCATGAAGCCATTTCCATTTCTTAATATTTTCTTCTTTAAAAAAGGAATATAATAAACCTTTTCCAAACTTTTTAGATAAAGTAAATATAATTGTTGAAGCTAAAATACAACCAGCCAAGCAAGTTATCATTCCACCAATTGTTCCATATAATACACCAGCAAGTAATTCAATTGGTTCTCCGGGTATAAAAGCTATAATAACCTGTAAAATTTGCACCAAAAGAATAATAAAATAACCTGCTATCCCTATTTCATTTATCCACTGTTGTAATTCTTCCTGATAACCTGCATCTGATAAATTTCTTAAAAATGGCAGTAATAACAGTGTTATTCCAGTAACAAGTGCACTAAATAATATAGAGTAAATTATAACTCTCTTACGAATTTTTTTGTCCATACACACTTTTTCCATCGCTTTCTCTGCATGGTTAATAAATTTTAGCTAAAGCACACTTATTTAACCATTTCTGTTAGAAATTATATTGTAGTAAAACATATTACAATCTGGAAATACAAGATTCTCTAATAATTAATTCTGGAATCATAATTCTTGGTACTTTACTATCTTTATCTTCTATTCCACGAATCTTTTCCATTAAAAGCTCTGCTGCTGCCTCTCCTAATTTTTCTTTAGGATGGGTTACAGTGGTAAGTTTTATTGGTCCGCTAGTGGCAGCAAAAGAATTATCATATCCTGTTACAGATATATTCTCAGGTACTTTTAGTTTATTTTTCTCCAAAACTTGTATAATTTCTATTGCAATTTTGTCATTATAGCAAACCACTGAATCCATGGAAATTCCCCTTTGTATGAAGTTTTCCATCATAGCTATTGGCTTTTTTTCACGATCTTCTGTATGAAATAAAATAACTTTATCTGGATCATAAGGAATGCCTCCTTCATTCAAAGCTTTTATATACCCCTTATGTCTTCCTGTTCCCTGAACATCATCAATTTTAAATATTCCTACTATATTTTTATGACCAAGCTGAATTAAATATCTGGTAAGCAGATAGCTTCCTTCTATATCATCTAAAATAACATTAGGCTTATCACTCATTTGAATGTAGGTTCCCTGTATAAATACATAGGGTACATTCATGGCATCAAATTTTTCGTATAAGCTGGTATGTTGGCAATAAATTTCACTTTTGCTTGGTTCAATAATTAATCCATCAATATTTTTAGTTAATATATCCTGTAATGCCTTTGCTTCATTTTTTTGACTATTACCAGTATTTTTTAATATTATACTATATCCATTATTAGTTAATACAGCATCCATTCCCCGAATCAACAAAGGAAATATATAATCAGATATATATGTGGTAATAACTGCAATGTTATGGGAATTTTTTTTATTTTGTAACCTGTCAGTACAAAAGGTTCCTCTTCCGTGTACTGCTTCAATTAATCCTTCATTTTCTAACATTGATAGTGCTTTTCGCACAATATGACGGCTTATATCATACTGTTTTGCGAGTTCATTTTCTGAGGGAATTTTATTACCCGGTCTAATTCTACCATCTATTATTTCCTTTTTTAAGGTTTCCATTAATATATAGTATTTTGCTTTGCCCATTTTCTCACTCATAGTACCTCCAAATACTATTTGAAATATTTTACAATTCATTATCTTCACGTAATAATTGTTGTTCTTTAAAATCCTTCACTCCCATTTTAATCACTCGTTCTGTTTACAATATAAATTCCTAAGCAAATTAACCCAAGAGATATAACACCGACTATTCCAAATGCCTGCTTGGATTCTCCTAAGATAATGGCAGATAAGATAACGCCAAATATAGGAGTTACAAAAGAAAATACAGTTACTTTACCTACTGAATTGTATTTTAGTAAAGTACCCCATAAGGTATAAGCTACTGCTGATAAAGCTGCTAAATATGCTAATAATGCCGTAGATGAAAAATTAAATCCAGATAAATGCCCTCCCATTAAAGTACCAAGGATAATTAATACAATTCCTCCAATAAAAAATTGATATCCACATAAAATATATGTACGTTCAGTTTTTGAAAACATCTTAATCAAAATTGAGGAGAATGCATATGCCGTCATAGAAAGTAAAATAGCACCTTCACCATTTAATCTAAAATTAAGATCCATTGTATTTCCAATTAAATTGATGATTATAACCCCTGAAAAACCAATAACGCATCCAATTATCTTATAAAAGGTTAATTTCTCCATACGAAAAATAATACTGGCAATCAACAGAGCAATAAAAGCATTAGCACCTTGAATAATGGAGCATTTAACTCCACTGGTATTAGCAAGGCCTATGTAAAAGAAAAAATACTGAATTACAGTTTGTACCATGCCAAGTTCTAAAACATGTAAATAATTTCCCCTAGAAGGAAATAATATTTTTTTATTAATTATGCTAAATACGATAATGGTTAGAAGACCTGCAAGAGCAAATCTAGTTCCGGCAAAAATAAGTTGAGTACCTGTATCGTTTTTGGCTATATTAAATAAAGAATATCCAGTTTTGATTAATGGGGCGGCACTTCCCCACAACAAACAACAAAAAATTGCAAGTAAGGTAACAAAAATCGGCTTGGTAAATAGATCTTTACGGTTTATTTTCATTTATATAATACCTTTCTTTTTGTTTATTATAAAAAATCGTTGGTGCTATATCCAGGTCGCTGAAAAAGTCCTTGATTTAGTCTTTCAAATATTCTTTCACACTAATTTTTTTCTTAGCATATAAAAAATAGCAGTAAATTTAACAATATGTAGTGCTGTTTAGATATTACACCAAACAGTCATACATATTAAAATAACTACTATAGATTACTATTTTATCATGAGTATAAAAACTTTTCAAATAATTATTTTTATACTAATACAAATATTACTTTAAAACATATAACTATTTACCTTAATATATCAATCAATTATTTTTAATCTTTGATGAACATTCTTGACACTAAATAAACCCCATGCTAATATAAAATAATAGTTCAGATTTCATATTTTAGCCTATATGTAGAAATTAAATATGGTGTATTATGTTACCACCTATAAAAAGAGGAAATATTCGATGTTAAATTGAATAAAACTCTTAAAATACATCCTTTGAAAGGAGGAATTGCTGTTAACCTTATTTTAATAAAATACTTCAAGAAATTACTTCAATTAATAGTTTTTTTGATTGCACTATCAATAGTAGTGTTTGTTCTGGCAAGACTTACTCCTGGAGATCCCCTGACAGCATACTATGGCGATGCATTAGATCGAATGTCTATGGAACAAAAAAATGCGGCAATAATTCGCCTTTCCCTTGACCGTCCAATAGCTGAACAATACCTGACTTGGGCAAAGAATGTTCTTCATGGAGATTTTGGCATATCCTATATGTATAAACGTCCAGTCAACAGTGTAATCGGAGATTTATGGCCAAATACCTTAATACTCAGTGGTCTTTCGTACCTTTTAACCTTTATACTGTCAACTCTGCTGGCATTATTTTGTGCAAGGCATGAGGGAAGTTTTATTGATACAGTTATATGTAAACTTGGAACCATAAGCAGTTTAATTCCAACATTCTTTATTGCTCTTATGTGTATTCTTATCTTTTCGGTAAATTTAAAAATTATGCCCACAAGTGGTGCATACTCAATTGGGCATAAAAATGATTTTATTGACCGGATGCTTCACCTTATCCTACCCTTATTTACCCTAACGATAACGCATCTATGGTACTATGCATATATGCTTCGTAATAAATTAATTGACGAACTTAACAAAGATTATATACTCCTGCTTCGCATAAAGAGGTTATCCACCTCAAAGATTCTTTACCGCCATTGTTTACGAAACTGCTTACCCGCATTGATTACTATAATGTCTATATCTGTACCTCATATAATTTCAGGAACATACATTGTGGAGCTTGTATTTTCATATCCGGGACTTGGCACACTGGCTTTTGAATCTGCACAATATAAAGATTATAATATGCTGTCCATAATAACACTTTTAACAGGTTTTGCTGTAATAGTTACCAGCATAATTGGGCAAGAACTATCCGCATGGCTTGACCCGGCTATGGCACATGAAAATACCCAAAGGGCAAAGGGTGGACAATAAACATGAAGAAAATAAAATTTCCAATTTATTCTGCAATTATATTAGGGGTAATTACTTTTTTATGCATTATTATGCCTGTTTTTTCAGATTCACCAACAAGAATGGATTTTAATGCTCTTAATAAGCCACCATCTGTAACCCATTTATTTGGCACTGATCCTCTAGGGCGTGATATTTTTAAAATGATATGGTATGGAGGTTTTGTCTCTTTATTTATAGGATTGTTTTCGACTATTTTTTCTACGTTGATTGCAATGATATACGGCACTATCTCCGGATTATCTGGTAAAGTCATTGATACAATTCTTATGCGTTTTGTAGAAATGCTTCTTTGTGTTCCTACAATATTATATGTAGTTATAATTCAAGCCATATTAGGTAAACCCAGTGTTACATCAATAGCTGTTGTTATAGGTCTTACCTCATGGCTTAATATGGCTAAAATGGTACGCTCTGAAGTGCTTAGAATACGCCGTACAGAATATATTTTGTCAGCCCAGCATATGGGAGGGGGATTTATTTATGTTTTAAGACGTCACCTGCTTCCAAACTTTATACCAGCTATATTATTTATGATTGTAAGCAATGTTGCAAGTGCAATTGCTGTGGAGGCTACACTTAGTTTTATGGGAATAGGGTTACCTACAACAGTTGTATCTTGGGGGAGTTTAATGTCTCTCTCTCAGAAAGTGCTTCTTACAGGCAGTTGGTGGATTATTTCTATACCAGGGATATTTCTTGTTACAACACTTGTGTGCATAACAAACATAGGTGAATATTATCGTAAAAAAAATACTATTTAGGAGATTGAAATGAAAAAAATTATATCGCTACTACTTACAATGGTTTTATTATTATCATTAACCGCTTGCTCTAGCTTAAATACTAATAATACTGACAATTCTGAGGTTGACACTACTATAACTAGTTCTGTCACTCCTACTACAAATGCTTCTACAGAGCTTATCTATGGTTCAAGTGACTATACTGCTATTAATCCTGCTCTCTATGAACATGGTGAAATCAATTCTTTACTGTATGCAGGGCTAACTGCTCATGATGAAAATAACAATGTAGTTCCTGGACTGGCTAAGTCTTGGACATACGATAATGAAGCATTAGTATACACTTTTAAGTTAAGAGAAGGTCTTTTATTTCATGATGGAAAACCATTAACTTCTGCTGATGTAAAGTTTACCCTTGAAACTATTATGAATCCGGATAATGGTTCTGAAATTGCTTCAAATTACGAGGAAATCAAGAGTATTGAAACTCCCGATGATCTAACGATTATATTAAAACTTTCTGCTCCTACTGTAGCAATGCCTGATTATCTAACAATTGGAATTTTACCTAAGCATATTTTAGATGGACAAGACGTTACTACTTCAGACTACAACCAGCATCCAATAGGAGCAGGCCCATATAAGATGGTTGATTGGGATATGGGGCAAAGCATTACTATGGTAAAATTTGAAAACTTTTATCTTGGGGAACCTAATATTGATAGAATTATATTTAAAATTGTAGAGGATTACAATGCCCGGGCTTTACAAATAAAATCTGGTGAGTTGACACTTACACAGGTTACTCCAAAAGATTCTGAAGAATTTTTAACTAATACAAACTTTACTGTTTATGATATGGATACCGCCGATTACCGTGGTATTTTGTATAACTTTAATAACCCATTTTGGCAGGAAAACAAGGGGTTACCTGCTGCCTTAAGCTATGCCATTGACCGTAATTCAATTGTACAAAGTGTGTTGCTTTCAAAAGGTCAGCCGGCATGGTCTCCTCTTCAAAAAGGTGAATATGTTAATAATGACGTTGAAAAATATGAATATGATCCTGTGAAAGCACAGTCTGCAATTGAAGCTTTGGGATGGACTAAAGGTAGTGATGGATACTATGCTAAAGATGGTAATCAACTTGCATTTGCAATTAGTGTACGTCCATCTGATCAGGTACGTGTTGATATGGCTAACATTTCAGCACAAAACCTTCAGGATATTGGTGTAAATTGTACCGTTGAACTTAACCCACATACAGATTGGACAGGGCAATCTGCCTTCCTTATTGGTTGGGGAAGTCCTTTTGATCCTGATGATCACACTTACAAGGTATTTGGTACGGATAAGGGTTCAAATTATAGCTGGTATAGTAATAAAGAAGTTGACCGTATTTTGACTGAAGCACGCAGTAGTGAAGAATATGAAAAAAGGCTTGGTTTGTACAAAGAATTTCAAGATGTGTTTGCAAACGACCCTGCTTATACATTTATTGCATACATTGATGCGTTGTACATTGCAAAAACAAACCTTAAAGGTATCACCCCAGAAACGACTCTTGGACATCACGGAGTGGGAATTTTTTGGAATGTGTATGAATGGACAATGGAATGAGTGAATTACTTAAAATAAAAGACCTTAAAGTCAGATTTAGCGGTGCAAAAAATAATACTATTAATGGTATATCTTTCTCGGTTAATCAGGGTGAAATGATTGCACTTGTAGGTGAGTCAGGAAGTGGCAAAACACTTCTTTGTCGTTCCCTTCTTGGCTTTCCTCCTAAAAATGCTTTAGTAAGTCCTAATTTACCAAGTGATATCCCTATGTCAATTGTGTTACAAGACCCAATGAACTCTCTTGACCCTGCTATTCCAATCGGTAAACAGATTCTTGAAGCCTCTGGGGATAAAAGAAAGACAGCTCTTTTAAAACTATTATCTATGGTAGGTATACCTGATCCAGAACATGCACAGCATGAATATCCCATGCATTTTAGCGGTGGTATGCGTCAGCGTGTTGCCATAGCGATTGCCCTTGCCATGGAACCAAAGGTACTTTTTGCAGATGAACCTACTACTTCACTTGATGCAGATATGGCGGAAAATATCATGAAATTATTCGTTAATATCAAGCAAAAACTTCTAACAGGAATTGTTTTAGTTACACATGATTTACAACTGGTACGTAAATATGCAGACCGAATACTTATAATTGAAAATGGGAAAATTATTGAGCAAGGAAGTCCAAAGATGATCTTTGAGAATCCTCAGAAGGAATATACAAAAAGACTGATTTATTATTCAACATTTACTGAGCATAGTCATGTAGGCACAACAGGTTCAAGTACCATACCCCTTGTGTCGGTGAGAAATCTGTCAAAAAGTTATAAGATTTTTAATAGGAGTAAACAGGTTCTGGAGAATATAAACTTTAATATATACTCTGGTGAAGCACTTGGATTATGTGGCCCCTCTGGTATTGGAAAATCCACTCTTCTTCGTCAACTTTGCCATATTGAAAAACCATCTGGTGGCAGTGTTTTATACAGCGAACAGCTTCATGAACCTCAAAGTGTGCAGATAATTTTTCAAGACAGTCGCTCTTCATTAAACCCACGTATGCATGTGGGAGAACTAATAGGTGAGGCATTACTGATTAAAACTGGAAGGCAACCTGATAATAAGATAATTAAGGATTTACTGGAACGTGTTGAACTTCCGTCAGATTATATAAAGCGTTATCCTCACGAAATCTCCGGAGGTGAACGTCAGCGTGTTGCAATAGCACGTGCCATAAGTACTGCTCCTAAATTGCTTCTTGCAGACGAACCGGTATCATCTCTTGATGTTGCTGTACGCACAAAAATTGTACATCTGCTTAGAAGACTAAAAGATGAGGAAAATCTGACTTTATTATTTGTGTCTCATGATCTATTGCTCCTTGAGCATATATGTGACAGGATTATTCGGATGGATTCAAATGGTTTATCCTAAATTATATCTGTTTTAATGTGTTTTTAACTTTTAGACTTGCTCCTTTGCCGATAAACTTCCTTAAGATCTTCAATGGCTATCTCCGGATCCATGGTATGAAATATCATAAAATTACGTTTCATGGTTTCGGCAGAAGCTTGCTTATATATTTTACGACTATCCTCACCAGTTAGAAAATGCCAGTAACGATATAGATATCCTGTCCAAAACAGTACTTCTTTTGAATATAGTTTTGTACTTATGGGTATCTGATTATATGCAAGTAACTCCTCTAAAAGATATTCTTCACCGCACCACTGCATTCTATTATAGATAGAATCCAGATTTTTGGCAACTTCTGAATTCATAAATGTCTTTATAAAAGTAGCACTGTCTAGTCCTGCATCAAAGGACAGTTCAAAAAGTCTGCCCTGGATATCACAAAGTTTGAATTGTAAACTATCCATTTTTATTCACATCCTCCTATTCAGCAGCATCAAGAATTTCATCAAAAAACAGTCCCTCCCTGCGATAATTTCTACAAATATCATTAGCGAGAGAAATCCCCCTAACACGGTTTTCTTCGCTAACCCTTTGCAAAAATCTACGTTCAAGATGTGACAGATAAATTTCTTTTTCAATTCTAATGGCATTACAGCCCTTTTTTGTAACTGCAACATACTGTTGTCCTAATTGTAATGCAGATAAACTCTTTACAAGTGCAATATCTGTAATATTACCCATAAAGAAATTATCAATCACATAAAATATTCTATCATTAGCTATACTACCAATCATCATATCACAGCTTTCTGACATCAACTGATGCTTTTGATAAATGGACGTTCCCTTTATTCTATCCAATTTTCCACGATGGTATGCAACCAGCATAGCCCATTCAATATCTTGTGATACTTCTAGTAAGTCAAGATTATCTAAGGTAACCGATACAATATAAAATTTTGATTTATCAAAATCACAAACCAAAGTAAGTGGTTGCGTGGGATCTGTCCCCATATAAAAACCACGTCCAAAGTCACATTTTATACGACTCTTAGGTTCAATATCTCCAACTATTCCCGATTTAGAACCATGATATAAAATAATCCGTCCTGAATCAAGTTCAATATTTTCAACTAACAACTTAATTCTCTCCCGTATTAAGTTCATAACAGGGACACTATTATCACATGAAAGGCTAAAAAGTTTCTCTTGAATGAGGCGGTTAGGCTGAGCTCTTCCAATTTCCCAACGATTTACTGTAGTCAAAGAAACACCTATGGAATCCGCAAATTCTTGTTGGCTAAGATTAAGATACGTTCTGATTCCTTTTAGTAACTCATTCATAATTTCCTCCGTTTAATATAATATTCTATCTACATAATTAAAATTATAATTTATGTTATGAGGTAAGTCAAGATCCCAGTTACTAAGCTGTACCCATTTAATATTCTGAGACAGCTTTGCCTCTACAAACTATATTCCCTCAAAAAACATTATAATTTATGAAAAAATCATTATAAGCCATGGAAATGAGACTATGATGCTTTTTCATAGGCTCATTGGAATGTTTGGCTTATCTGATTTTTTCATAAATTATAATGTTTTTCTGAGGGGGCGGTATCTAAATGGCAATGCGTTCGTTA
>JAVBPB010000035.1:0-20556 GCA_031549965.1 Mobilisporobacter sp.
TTTCCCATTTATATCAACCCACCTATCTCCATAAGGTGCATTAAAAAGTCCTATTAAAAGAGAAAAACAATTTTTCAGATGAATATGAATTTATATATATCCAATTGTGCAGACCGGCCGACGAAGCGTTTATGTTTTGTCTAGACTTTGCTTGCAAAGGCTTGTAAAAAACATGCTGAAGGAGGGTAAGGCAAACAATTGGATATATATAAATTCATATTTATCTGAAATAATTCGATAATCTAAATTAAGCAATTTTAAGAGATTAACCTTAACTAGGTTGTAAATTGAAACATAAAATCCTTAAGTTGACGACATTGAACGGACGCTTTGCCTTTTAGTTTTTCTACTCCAAGTAGTTGTCTATTTTAATTTAGAAATATATTGGTGAGACAATTTGCACTGATTAATATTAAATTATATTAACATTATATCATTTATTTTGTATGTTAATCAACACTTTATTAGAATAAATCAAATTTGCTCTCAATTAAGGCTTAATTACATTATAGTAATAAGGTTATCTCAGCTCATTTAACATTTTACTGGAGATTTTTCCAGTAGTAAACTCTGCCCAACTATAATTTGCCATGTATTCACCATGATAGCTATTTACTGCTTCTACTATTCCCTTTTCATAGTTGTAATAGTCACAAGAAACTTTTGAAACATCTATGGCATAAAGATTTCGTTTCTTAATGATTATATGCTCTGCGTCTATGCCTTTTAATGAATACAACATTTCAGTAATTATTGTATGAATATATGATTGTAAGCTTCTGGAATATTGTTTATCTCCCATTAGAATTGAGGCTAGCTCCTTTTTACTAACTCCTGCTCCTTTTCGATCAATTAAGTATGCTAAAGCTTCTTTGGCTTTTGACCGCCCAAATGTTACTGGTTTTCCATCTATAAAAATCTCAAAGTTTCCAAAACACTGTATGCGTATACCATCATCTATTTGTTTTATGGGTTTTCTAAGGTTTTCAAGTTCAATTATAATGCGTTCAGGGTTAATTGGTTTCACTACATATCCAGAGGCATGCATATTAAATGCGTTAAGTGCAAAATTACTATGCCCTGTTGCAAAAATAATATTTGTATCTCCATTTATGTCTTTTAATTTTTTTGCAAGGATAAGACCATTCATTTCACACATCTCAATATCCAAAAATGCCACATCCACAGTATTTTCTTGGGAGTATTTAAGGGCTTCTTGGGCTGAGGAGAAGCAATATATATTTTCTTTTGGTATAACACTTTTTACAGCCCTCTCTAGAGTACTGAGGGCTGGTCGCTCGTCATCTACTATTATGATGTTCACTATTTAGTCCTCCCTTTGGGAATCTCTATAATTGCAGTTGTTCCTATGCCTTGTGTACTTTCAATTGTTAATTGGCCACCACACATTGCCGCCAATCTCTCTTGTACATTTGTTATTCCTATATGGCTACGACCATCATTTTTTATTGTGTCCGATTCAAAACCCACGCCATCATCTATAACTGTAATGCGAAAACTAGAATTAATATTTTCAGTAATTATTTTAATTGTGCCTCCAACTTGCTTTTTAGTTACTCCATGTCGCACAGCATTTTCAACAATAGGTTGAAGAATTAATGGAGGTATTAAAAATTCATCTGTTTGTATATGGTATTCTATTTGTAATCTTTCTTCAAAACGTAACTTCTCAAGCCATAAATATTGCTTTGTATGCTCAAGCTCTCTTTCAAAGGGAATTAAACCCTTATTGGAAATAGAATCCATATTTGTTCTAAGATATTCTGAAAAAGTAATTATAGCTTTATGAGCTGTAATGTTATCATAGCATAAATTATCAATTGCATTTAGAGTATTGTATAAAAAATGAGGTTGAATACGACTTAGCATAACCGATATCCTACTTTCGGCTAATTCTAGCTCTTGCATTTTTAACCTTTCTTTTAAATCTAATTGATTGTTAACATACATTAAAAAAAAGGTATACATACTACCTAATTGTGATACCCAAATATTTGTATTTATCACTTCAATTATATAGCAAATTACTGGTATCAAAGGATATAGTAATAATATAATTAATTCCCTCTTTTTAAGATATTTTCTATACACTAAAATAAAGGTTGCAAAAATAATTACCTGTATAGAAAAAATCAACTGATATAGCCAAAACATATTTCCCTGATGATATTTATTATGTTCATCCACCCAAGCAAACATATTGTTAAACTGAGAAATATTTACAAGAATTATACACATATAACCTAATACACACATGATATACATATATATTTTAGATGTCTTGATTTTAAAAGATATGTATTCATGGATATACATGCCCACTAAAATAATTTGTATTCCTCCTGAAGTAAACTCTATATAATCTAAAGCTCTTATAATTATGTATACGAGTCTACCTGGTCTTTCTCTTATTCCCCAAATAAATATTTCACATAAAATTTGTATCATATTAATAAAAATCAAAATGAAAATCATACGAATAACACGTTCTTTTAAATTTCCAACAAGTATGATTATACTTAATAACATAATTGCAATAACCAAAGCACTAAAATTTAATGAAAAATTAATGGTATCAATTATGTTCATTCTTTCTCCTCCATTCAAATACTCTACAAATTCTAATCATAGAGCCTAATCCATTAATTATTTTAGCATTATCTTAAACCTAATTCAATAGATAGCTTTTTAAAAATCTTTATATATTATGGAATGAAATAAAAAGGCAGATGCGGTTATGTTATTTAACCTAATCTGCCTTAAATTATATTATTTAGATTATTGTTTTACACTTACTGATTTAGACAGCGTTGCAAACAACTTCTTATATGCTTCTAATTTACTCTTAGGCACTTTTACAGCCATCTTTTTTACACTATGGTTGATTACTGATTTTACTGACTTTAACTTAGTACTGTTAATAGTAATGATGCAACCATCTTTTACGTGGCAAAAAACATGATTTCCTATTGTTACTAATCCAGTTCCTATTGTTACTTTTCCCAAATTTATACATTCGTAAAATGCATGATTTCCTATTGTTTTAACATTATTACCAATCTTAACAGATGTAATTGTTTTATTTCCATAAAATGCTTTATTCATTACACTTACCACGTTATAGGTAATGCCTTTATAGGTTATTGAATCTGGAATAGTAATGGAAGTTTTTTTACTATCTGTTGTTCCTATGCAAGTTACGGCATTTGTTCCTGTCACTTTATATACAAGTTTTGAACTTGATTTAAAAGTATCCTTCCACTGTGCGTATAATGTAATATTTTTTGAAACCTTAATACTCTTACCTACTTCATATGCGGTTCCAGTTCCATCTGCTTTAGTATTCCATCCAACAAAGAATCTAGAAGTGCAGATTGGTGTTCCTTTTACCTTAACCATTGTTCCATCAACATAATTTGTATGGTCTGATGGCATTTTGCTTACATTCTTTGTACCGTTTACATTATAGGTTATCTTGAATGTTTTTGGGGTTTTATCTGCCACCACAACTGTTACTACATTGCTTACTGCTTCTGCTGTCTTGCTACCACTTAAGTATAAATTGTTATTCGTTACTACAACGTAATAGTAATAGATTCCCGCCTTGTTTGTTGACACATTGTAACTTGAGCTTGTTGCATCAGGGATTAATGTTCCACCTATTGTAAGTGCAGATGTATTAGAGTACCACTGATAGGAAATAACTCCTCCATCAGGTGATAATGCCTCTACTACAAGTTTTTTTGTCTCCCCAACTTTAATTGAACTATCTATAGGTTGTACAGTTATTTGAGGGGTTTTTGCATTAACTACTTCATATTTATTATTTGTGGTCGTATTTGTAGTTGATGTCTTATACCCCACAGCATAATCTGAAAATTTCTTTACATGAAGTGTTATTGTATCTTTTCCAATTTCAACATATTCACCATCAGCATTTGGTTTTACAGGCATAGTACTTGTAATGCCATTATGCAATCTAAAAATCGTTATTTCTTTTCCACTTACTGACTCCGGAATCGGAAATGTTCCTGTAATTATTTTATTAAACTCATATGTGGATAATTCTTGATCGTTTTTTATAACCTTGAAGTCCAGATTAAGTACTAGGGTTTGACCTACAGCCACTTTCTTAATTTCTTCTGGAACAGACTTTGTTTCAACCATAAGTTTCAGACTATTAATTGATGGGTCTTCTTCCAACATATCTTCAAGTGCGGATACGCTCATTACAATCGGTGGAATATCCTCACCCTTTACTTCTATTTCAGTTGATTTCATTCCAATGTTCATATCAACCGTAATAGCATCACCTATACCAATTTCTTTATAAACTGTTTTTGTTCCCGAATCATTTTTTGCTGTAATATTATATACTCCGGCAATTAAATTATTAAATGAATAATTTGTGCCGATGCTCTTTCCAAATACCTTGTTACCTTGCATAATTGTTACAACAACATCACTAGGATCACCATTATCTACTGTTACTGCACCACTTATGCTACTAAGCACTGGCATTTGGTCACTTTCTTTGGATTTTATAGTCATATAATTACCCATAAAATTGATTTCATAATTTTGATTATTTAAAGTTCCCAAAGTGATTGGATGATTTCCTTCCAATTCACCCGCAATCCTTGCCAGTGAACCTGTAAGTGTATCTCCAGCAAACAAACTTCCTGATGTGATTTGGTATGTAAACTGAGGATCTTTCTCTCCTTTTACCTTACTTTTTGCTTCTGCTACTACCACTAGTGGAGCTTTTTCAATTGTCCAGTTGCCAAGGGTAATATTTGTTGCCTTTCCATAATTTACACCCTCTGCAATATCAATTGTTATGGCATAAGTTCCTGCGTTTGTTGGCGCTATCTCACTTTCGTTATATTTAACAGTTACCGCTCCTACACCTGACTTTTGTGTTACACTTAGACTTTGCTGCATCTTGTTATAGGTTTTGTTGGCTATTGAGTAGGTTACATCTGATATGGTTGCTACTGCTTTATTAATTGTAAATTTAGCTGACGCCATTCCCTCATTTTTATCATCTGAGTATGATGCTTCTACTGTATATGTACCTGCTCCTAATGGCTTGTTATTTGTTCCTAATGTACCAGTAATGGCAGTATATTTATAGGTAATTTCACTTGAATCAAATCCGCTAATCTTAGCCTCTTCATATGTCTGCTCCTTACCATTGTAGGTTGAAGAGCCATCTGTAAAACTAAAATTATCACTTACATCAGTTTTATTTTTATCATTGTCATTTTGTGTTTTACTTCCTGTTACTGTACAAGTTGCATTTATTTTTTCACTTAGAGAGTTAATTTGTATGCTTTTGGTGGTTTGTTCATTAGTTCCTTGTCCACTCCAAGCATAATCATATGTTTCTGCTCCTGCACCAGTGGATGTAATAACTAGACTACTACCACCGAATACTATACTACCACTTAATAAGGTTTTATCATCGTAAGTAGCTGTAATCGTACTGCCTGATGCCTCTTTGTCATCCTCTACGTTATATGAAATTGTGTAATAATTTAAATTCTCATTTATATCAGAACTACTAACAGTTACATTCTTAATAATATTGTCACCATCGTAAATATTCCAAGATCCACTTGGAACTTTAGCTGTAATAGTACTGTCAGCAGATGTTATGGTATAAAAATCAGACTCGTCTCCACTATTTTTATAGGTATATGTTTTACCATGATCATTCCACTTTGTGCCATCTTTATTTACGGTATATGTGACAGCATAGGTGGTTGATCCTGTAGAGCCTGTAGATTCTGTACTGATTTTTACATCATTAACATAATCGTTTTTATCATCTACAATTCCAGATTTGCCACCATCTAAAAATACATCTTCCGTATAGTCAGGTCCTTTTTTTAATACTAATTTCTGATTTTGAACACACTTAATTTCGTTACATGCAAATATTCCCGATTGATCTCCAGCGCTTTTTCCAATAATAACAGAATCATCAATCATCATTTCACCATCTGAATAAATGCCTTGTCCATAACAACTAGTACTGGTTGCATCAGCCAGTATCTCACAAGAGTTAAGATTTATATCAGAATCTGCATATATGGCGGATACATCATAAGCTTCTGTAACATATACTTCTATATTACTGCCATTAATATTTAAAATACCACTCGAAAAAATACCTCTAGACTCGGCAATACTACCTCCAGAGCAATGAATCTCTAAAGTACCTTCTCCTGTTATTGTACAATCACCTTCAGCATTTATTCCTTTAGTATTTGTCCTTCTGTTTGTGCTTGTACCTCTTAAGACATTATCTGTTCCTTTTTTTAATACAATTGTTGTATTCTCTGGAACTACAAGTACATCTGCACTGCTAGTTGTATAATTTATACCATTTAGTACTAAGACATTACCTGTATACACAACATCATCTACTTCTACTCCATTTGTATACCACATCCATTCCTCATTAGTCCCCTTTTCACCATCTCCTTTTTCATCCATATTCAAAGTTCCTAGGTCTGACGCAATTGCAGATACTTCTGGTATCATAGCAATTACTAATACTAATGTAAGTAATAATGCTAATATTTTTTTCATTGTTTGTCCTCCTTAGATTTTATAAACTATGTATAATATTATTTTCTCATACAAGGACAATCAAAGGACATACTAATTATTAATTAATATTTTTTTATTTATGGAGTTTTGTTATATATGTAGCATAAACTACCTACTAATTGTGTATAAAATGTTTTATTAATATACTAAGACAGCTTTGCCTCTACAAACTATATTCCCTCAGAAAAACATTATAATTTATGAAAAAATCATTATAAGCCATGGAAATGAGACTATGATGCTTTTTCATAGGCTCATTGGAATATTTGGCTTATCTGATTTTTTCATAAATTATAATGTTTTTCTGAGGGGGCGGTATCTAAATGGCAATGCGTCCGTACACAAAAACCTTAAATTAACAACATCATCCGTATACCAGTTACATAAAAAAGCTACACTTTAATAATTTTGTACTTAATTATCCACTAAAAATCACTTTGTTAGCACTCACCCAAATTGAGTGCTAATTTCACTTGACAAGATCAAATTTTAGTATTAATATAATATTCAAGATAAACGCATTAAAAAGAAGCGTTATCAAAAAAATAATTTAAGGAGTGAATAGACATGGCAATGGAACATGGTAATCTTTCTATTAACAGTGAAAATATTTTCCCAATTATTAAAAAATGGTTGTATTCTGATCATGACATATTTTACAGAGAATTAATATCTAATGCATGTGACGCTGTTACAAAACTTAAAAAATTAGAGGTTATGGGAGAAACCTCTCTATCAGAAGATGAGAAATTCAAAATTGATGTAATTGTAAACCCAGAAGATAAAACAATTAAAATTATTGATAATGGTATTGGTATGACTGAAACTGAAGTAAAGGAATATATTAATCAAATTGCTTTTTCAGGTGCTGAAGCATTCCTTTCAAAATATAAAGATAAAACTAATGAAGATCAAATTATTGGTCATTTCGGACTTGGATTTTATTCTTCATTTATGGTTTCAGATAAAGTAAGTATTGATACCTTATCTTATCAAGAAGGTTCTAAGGCTGTTCACTGGGAAAGTGATGGCGGTACTGAATATGAAATGTCTGATAGTGAAAAGACAACTAGGGGTACTGAAATTACACTTTATTTAAATGAAGACAGCTATGAATTTTCAAATGAGTACAGAGCTAAAGAAGTACTTAATAAATATTGTTCATTCATGCCAGTTGAAATATATTTTACCAATGCAAGTGCAAAACCAGAAGAGGTAAAAGAAGAAGATGTGGTTGATGAAGAAGCAGATGATATAATTGATGCTGAAATTAATGAAGATGGAACTGCTGTAGAAGCTGATAAAAAAGAAGATAAAGGTCCTAAACCACTTAATGACGTTACTCCTCTTTGGACAAAGCATCCTAATGATTGTACTGAGGAACAATATAAAGAATTTTATCGTAATGTATTTAATGATTTTAAAGAACCATTGTTTTGGATTCATTTAAATATGGACTATCCTTTTAATTTAAAAGGTATCTTATACTTCCCTAAAATTAATACTGAATATGATTCATTAGAGGGAACAATTAAGTTATATAATAATCAGGTTTTTATTGCTGATAACATTAAAGAAGTTATTCCTGAATTTTTAATGCTATTAAAAGGTGTTCTCGATTGTCCTGATCTGCCTCTTAACGTATCAAGAAGTGCACTTCAAAATGATGGTTTTGTTAAGAAGATTTCTGATTACATTACTAAAAAAGTTGCTGACAAACTATCTGGAATGTGCAAAACCGACAAAGAAAACTATGAAAAATATTGGGATGATATTAGCCCATTTATTAAATTTGGTTGCTTAAAAGATGAGAAATTTAAAGAAAAAATGAAAGACTTCATAATTTATAAAAACCTTGAAGGCAAATATCTAACAGTTAATGAATATTTAGATGCAAACAAAGAAAAAACTAATGGTAATGTATATTATGTTACTAATGAAAAGCAACAAAGCCAATATATTAATATGTTTAAAGAAGAAGGCATTGATGCAGTTATTTTAACTCATAATATCGATCAGCCATTCATTACCCAATTAGAACAAGGCGATGACAAAGTACATTTTGTTAGAATTGATGCAGATATTACTGATACATTCAAAGAAACAGTTAATGAAGAAGATGAAGAATCACTAAAAACTACTGCTGATACCCTTACTGAATTGTTTAGAAAGGTACTAAACAAGGAAAAATTAGAGGTTAAAGTTGAAAAACTAAAAAATGAATCAGTCTCTTCCATGATTACTCTTTCTGAGGAAAGCCGTAGAATGCAGGATATGATGAAGATGTACAATATGTATGGAATGGACCCTTCCATGTTTGGTTCAAACGAAACTCTTGTCCTTAACGCTAATAACAAGCTTGTACAATATATCTTTAATAATAAAGACACTGAAAATGTAAATATTATGTGCGAACAGCTTTATGACCTTGCTCTTATTAGTCACAAGCCACTTGAAGCTGAAGCTATGACTAAATTTATCTCAAGAAGTAATGAAATTATGATGTTACTTGCAAAATAACACATTGATAAAATAGACCAGAATTTTGCATAAGAAATTACAAAGCGGGGTACTAGCCACATATTAAATAATTTATTAAACAACACTAATTAAGACCACTAGAATTTTTTAACTATATGGGAGGCACAATCTTTTGTGTCACCCATATAGTTAAAAATATTCTCAGTGGTCTTATTATATAACTGCTTAGATGTATAATAAAGATAATATCTATCCAAATGCCCATTTTACAAAATCAGGAAATCTAATTGACCAACTTGCCTCGTTATGGATTCCCCCCTCTTCTATTACAAATTTAAGTTTATCATCTTGAAAACCTTTTTCCCTTAATAGCCTCACTATATTCTTTGAAGAATCAACATATATTTGTGACATATTCTTTTTCCTCTCATCCTTACCCTCATTAGTTCCTACACTAACATATATTTTAGCTGAAATATCAATATTGGAATTTCTTATAAAATCTGTAATTTGTTCCTCCTCCACCCATAGTGCCGGGGAAAGAATTCCTATCTTATTGAATATATTTGAGTACTTTATTGCCATATACAGACAAAGATTAGCACCACATGAGCTGCCAAGTAGACCTGTATATTCTGGTTCCCACAATGTTCTATATCTATTATCAATATCTGGTTTTAACGTATCAACAATATATTGGGCATATTTATCACCTTCACATGGCAATTGTTTAAACTTCATAATTCTTCTTATTTTTTTATTAACTTTTTCATTTAGCCAATTGGTATATTCGCTTATTCTATAATCACCCCCATGATCTATAGCAACAATAATTATACCATCTGACAGATCCGATACCTCCAACAATTCCATTGCTTCTTTTGCACCCCAACATATTCCAATATAAGACGTAATATCTTCAAAAACATTCTGACCATCTTGCATATACAAAACAGGATAGCGTTTTTCTAAGTTTTCATAATAGTCGCCAGGAAGATAAATCCTAATTTTCCTTTCTCTATTTAATTGAGGTATAAAACTATTTTCAACAATTAATTTACCCATATGCCATCCCCCTTTAAGTACAATTTATAGCTGATACCCCGCTTTGAAACCCTAGCACTAGGTCTTTTTTACTAGGTCTTTATTACTATATATTTATTATAGTACACACTGCACTAAATTTAAAGTACTTAAATCCACTTTTTATCATTTTTAACAAATTTCAGCAAATATCACAAAAATTTTCAACATTTTTAACAATATTGAAGTGTATATTTTTTTCATTTTCTACGCATAATACAGTCTATACAATTGAATTTAAAAATAGTATTCAAAAGTATATTATTTTAATTTTTTTCAGATTAGGAGGGGTTATATGCCAAACTTTCCAAACAACCCAAAAAAGTATTATCGTTTTCCTAAGGCAACATCACTTGTGGATTACACAACGGACTATTTAGATTATTACCCATATCCTAATTCCACTATTGATGAATATGATGTAGATCAAGATTATCAGGATGATACTTATCACATGAAAGGAGAAATAAAATGAGAGCAAGTTATGACACTTATAAAGATGTAGCTGAAAATTGCAGTGAATTTATGCCAATACACGAGGTAGATTCTTACTCAAGCTCAACAAAAGAAAAAGAAGATAATGTTTCATGTACTAATTGCAAGCATTTTGATGATGACAAATATTGTGAATTGGATTTATTTGATAAGATTGTTAAATAGGTTTTTTGTTTTTGTTTTGCCTATAGGCTGTGTAGAATATTCTGAAAAATATTATAATTAAAGAGTTAAAAAATATTCTGCTTAAATGGGTATGAATATTCTGACTGTTGCAGAAGTGTTGAACAACTAAAATGGTGGAAATTTGCTAAAAACGCACACATAAAAAAAGAACTCGCTACGCTCAAACAACTTTTTTTATGTGTGCAACGCAAATTCCCACCATTTAAGTTGTTCTAACTCTTCTGCAACAGTCAGAATATTCATACCCATTTAAGCAGAATATTTTTTAACTCTTTAATTATAATATTTTTCAGAATATTCATGTAGTGTATTGTATGCTAAAAATTATAAAATTGTTTTTATTACACCACTTATTTTTTTATAATTAGTGCCATGAATGAAGTAAATCAATTTTTTAGATGAATATTCTGACAAATAATATATTTAAAACTCATTTATGCAATGGAAAGGAGAACCAAAATTTTGTCAGGCTTTCCTGACAAAATTTTGTATTAGGGGGCTCCTTGGAATGTTTGGCATAACTGAGTTTTAAATATATTATTTGTCAGAATATTCATCTAAAAAATTCGATCCCTAAAAAGTTCTACAAAAATAAAGAACAAGTAAGTGTACCGGATAAAACACATAAAAAAAGTACTTTAAACTTGCCCCCTTCTTTTGGTTATAAAAAAATATAGGAACCATTGAAAGTGCTGCATATGATTGCAAGCCTCCTAATAGTATGTTTAAGGTTGTTACAAATACTGTTTTTTCTAGGATTTTTTCCTTAAAGAAGTAAAAAATTAGTATCATTAAGACACCTGCGTATTTATAGTCTGACTGGATTAGTTGGGCTGTTAAAAGACTTAGTATTAGTACTGTAAGTCTTAGGTATTGGCTTTTTAGTGTGTTTAGTAGGTATAGTGAAATTAAGCCTATGAATAGGGTGAAGAAAACGTTTTGATGGCTAAATTCTAAAATTTGGTTTCTGAATGCTAGGTCATATGGGATTTCTGATATTAGGGCAAATATGGCTAGTCTTTTTGTGTATTTTTTTATGTTTTTTGTGTGGCAATATCCTTCCACTAATAAGAAACAAAATATTGGGAAGGATAGCCTGCCTATTATTCTTAAAATTATTAGATCTGGGTATAGTATTGCCCCTGTGTGATCTATAAGCATTGTGATTATGGCTATTAATTTTAGGGTAAAATTGTTCATATATACCTATTTTCCTATGAAGACTACTATGGATCTTGCTTTTACTTCACATCGTTTTTGATTTTCAAGTATGTTTTTATCATCGGTTAGTAGTGATTCATTATTGGCGGAAAACTCGTTTGTATCTATTAGTATTCTCCATGTCATATTGTTTGGAAGTTTTGGAAGATCGAAGGGATGATTTTCCCAATGCATGTTGAAAGCAATGTAAAAATAATTGTCTTCCTTTTTGTTGACTATGGAGTACTTTCCACATAACATGATTCCAAGTATTCTGCTGTAGTTTCTGTAATCCGGATACCATGCTTTAGAACCATGATAGGATATGTCCGGACTTCCGCATGAAATATAATCCATTACTCTTAACTCATAGTCTAAATGGAAGATTCCATGGGATTTTCTTAAATATATTAATTGTTTGACAAATTCAAAAATGTCTTTATTGGCTTCTAAGTTGTTCCAGTTAAGCCATGAGGTTTGATTGTCTTGACAATAAGAATTGTTGTTGCCGTTTTGGGTTTTTCCCATTTCATCTCCTGATAATAGCATAGGAGTTCCCTGACTTAAAAATAGGGTTATTAAGGCATTTTTTATTTGCTTTCTTCTTAGATCTATTATTTTTTTTCGTTTGGTTTTGCCCTCTACACCACAATTCCAACTGTAATTGTATTCTGTGCCGTCTCTGTTTCCTTCTAAATTTCCGTCGTTGTGTTTTACATCATATGAGTATAAGTCCATTAATGTGAAGCCGTCATGATTGGCGATATAATTAATTATCCCTACTTTAGAACCATTTTTTCTCATTCTGTAGGATACTTTTTCTACCTGACCTTCGTCACTTTTTAAGAACTTTCTTGCTTCAATTAAAAAGCCGTCATTATATTCTGCAAGATTTTTATATTTTGGAACAAAATCGCTTTTGTATATTTTGTCTGTTTCCCAATGTGTAGAAAACAATTTAGTTTTGGCAAGAATTGGATCTACTGCAATAATGGAGGTTGGTGATATATCTGAATTTATGTGAAATCCATCTATATGATATTCCATAACCCAGTATCTTAAACATTCTAAAATAAGCTCTTTGTTAGCTTTATCTTCAAAATAGAATTCCATAACCACTTCAATCCCGTTTTTATGTAATTCTTTTATTAATTCTTTGAGTTCTGCCACTTGTCCATATTTATCTGCACTAGATGAATATGAAGCCTTTGGTGAAAAGTAATAGCTTGGGCCAGCATAACCCCAATAATTTATTTTAAAAGGAATATCTTTTATAAAATCTTCCATTGCACGCTGTCTTTTATCAATTGATATTTCGTCAAACTCATAAATTGGCATTAATTCTAAACAATTTATTCCAAGCTCTTTTAAATATGGAATTTTTTCCATCATTCCCGAAAAGCATCCTTTATTTTTAACTTTTGAAGAGGTATGTTTTGTAAAGCCTCTTACGTGAGCTTTATAAATAATTAAATCACTATATTTAATTTGTAGGGGTTTGTCCTCTTCCCAATCAAAGCCTTCATATTCAAATCCGCCTCTAATTAAGCTGCGTTCTGCTTTGTTTAAGTATTTTCCCCATAATTCCCTTCCATGTACTACTTTAGCATATGGATCTACATATTCTTTTGCTCTTATTTCATAGTTATACTCATAGTTAACAGCATCAAAATTTGTAAGCATAATAGAATAGACATCACCAATTTTATTATTTTTATCTAATAATATTGATGTTATTTTTTCTCCACTATCTTTTTCATAGATGTTTAATCTACATTCTTCATCATTAGGTACTGTAATTGCAAAATTTACATTATTACCAATTATTGTCACACCTAAAGGCAGTGGTTTTCCTTTTTTAGTTTGAAATTCGATTAGTTGTTTATTTCCCACTTACCCATCCTCCATTTTTTTTAATTTAACCTTGCTCCTTTATTTTATCTGCTAAATCGTTTAAGTATATCCACCTTTTAATCTTATCATCATGAGAATTTACTAAAAATTCTTTCTTTTTGTAAAGATCGTCAAGTTTAGAATAATTACTTGATTCTTTTTCAATCTCTTTATTTATTTCTTCTATTTGAGTTTCTAAACCTTCAATTTCACTATCAATTACATCATATTCTTTTTGTTCATTATAAGTAAATTTAAGTTTTCTTTCTTTTACTCTGTTATCAGGTTTTGGAGCTTTTTCTTCTTTAATTGTTTTATTATTTTGATTTAGCTGCTCTAATGATGTTGATATATGATAATCTGTATATCCACCCTCAAACTGACTTATGGTCTTGTTGTCATTAAATGCAAATATCCTTTTTACTATTCTATCAAGAAAATATCTGTCATGGGATACCGTTATTACTGCACCATCAAACCTGTCTAAAAAATCTTCTAAAATTGTAAGTGTTTTGATATCCAAATCATTAGTAGGTTCATCCAGAATTATTACATTAGGTGAATCCATTAATACCTTAAGTAAATATAATCTTCTCTTTTCACCTCCAGATAGCTTCTTTATTAAGGAATATTGAATTGCTCCTTCAAAAAGAAATCTTTCAAGCATGGCTGAAGCTGTAATCTTTCCATCGGATGTTTCTATATATTCTGCCACATTTCTAATGCAGTCAATAACCCTAATGTTGTCATCCAGATATTCGTTTTCCTGAGAAAAGTAACCTATTCTAACCGTTTGTCCAACTTCTACTTTTCCACAATCAGGCTCAATTAAACCATTAATTATTTTAAGTAATGTTGATTTACCACATCCATTTTTACCTACAATTCCTATTCTTTCATCTCTTAGAACTATGTGAGTGAAATCTTTAAATAGCACTTTATCTCCATAGCTTTTACTTACATTATCTATCTCTATTGTTTTTCTCCCAAGCCTGCTAAAATTAAAGTTCATATCAACATTTTGTTCACTTTGGGGAATTTCTCTGTTAGCTAATTCATTAAACCTTTCTATTCTTGCTTTTTGTTTTGTTGAACGTGCTCTTGCACCTCTTTTAATCCATTCCAGTTCAGTTCTATATAAACTTTTTTTCTTTCTTTCAGAAGCTAAAACCATATCTTCTCTTTCTGCTTTTAATTCTACAAATTTAGAATAATTGCATTCATAACTATATAAATCGCCCTTGTCAATTTCAACTATTTTATTAGAAACCATATCAAGAAAATATCTGTCATGAGTTACCATTATAACTACTGCTTTGGTTTTCTTTAAATAATCCTCAAGCCATTCCGACATCTCATTATCCAGATGATTAGTTGGTTCATCTAAAATTAATACTTCTGAGTTTGAAAGAAGTGTATCAGCAAGAGCAACTCTCTTTTTTTGCCCTCCTGATAAATTTGTTATTTCTTCATAAAAATTAGTAATACTAAGTTTATTTAAAATTGATTTTACTTTAGCAACAACTTCTAATTCATCTTCTTTTATATTATTATTTTTTATAATATAATCTAAAACAGTCTGTCCTTCCATGAAATATGGTGCCTGTGGCAAATATGATATAGTTATATTATTTGCTTTAATTACCTGACCTTTATCAGGTTCTTCTAATCCTGAAATAATTTTTAATAAGGTAGATTTACCTGTTCCATTAATGCCTATTATACCAATTTTATCGCCCTGAGAAATTGAAAAATTAATATTATTAAACAATTCTCTGTCTGTATAACTTTTTGTTATATTTTCAACTGTTATTAAATTCATTATTCACCTCTATTTTATCATATAAATTGAAAAAGTTCACCTAAAATTTACAAGATTTATTTTTTATCATTGTAAAGTTCTAGTAAATATTCTATAATTTCATTAAATGTTTTTAATAATTGTTTTATTAATTTACGATGGAATCTTCGCTGTGAATTTCAATCAATTATTATTACTATATCACTAGTAGTGAATGATTTCAAGTTTTAATTAATGAGGAGTTGGTAAAATGACAGCAATGAAATGGTTTTTTTCATTTATAAAAAAATACAGACTAAGATTATTTATTGCCACATTATTAGTAATTGTTGTAGCAGCTTTTGCTATAATAGGTCCATATATTTCAGGAATCATTGTTGATGAGGTAATAAAGGAGCATAATACAAGGCTATTATTAACTCTAATAATTATATTGATAGTAACCACCATATCAAGATCCATCTTTAGGTTTATCTTTTTAATGATTTTTGAACAAACATCTCAGGATATTTTATTTGAGCTTCGGGATGATGTTTATAAAAATCTGATTTACAAAGATTTTAGTTTTTATAATAAAAACCGTACTGGTGATTTAATGTCAAGACAAACTGGTGATATGGATGCTATAAGGCATTTCATAGCATATGCCTATTACTCAATTTTTGAATATGCTCTTTTATTTATTTTTGCATTGGGAATGATTTTTACCATTGATTACAGACTGGCATTATCTATGACCGTAATACTTCCATTTATTGCAATTAATACATATAGACAAAGTAAGGAAATAAAGCCTGCATTTTTTAATATCAGAAATAGGTTTTCAAGCCTTAATACAGCTGTACAAGAAAATATCAGCGGCAGTCGAGTTGTAAAAGCATTTGCAAAGGAGGAATATGAAATTGAAAAATTTAATAAAGAAAATGACGGATATATGGATGCTGAATTAAAGGCTACTGCTATTTGGAGCAAATATTTTCCTACTTTTGAGTTTCTTTCAAGCTTTTTAGTAATAATTTTAATATTAGTCGGAAGTATTATGGTTATTAATAATGATATGTCCTTGGGAGATTTAGTTACTATTAATGGCTACCTTTGGATGTTAAATGTTCCTCTTCGTATGGCTGGCTGGCTTGTAAATGATCTTCAGCGTTTTACTACTTCTGTCAGTAAAATCTATGGAACTATAAGCCAAGAGCCTCTTGTAAAAAACTCCAATTCTCCCGTTAAGAAAATAGTAATGAAGGGCGATGTTACTTTTAAAAATGTTTATTTTGAGGCTAATGGAATCACTATATTAAAAGATATTAATTTTTCAATTTCATCTGGTCAGACTATTGGCATTATTGGAGCTACCGGATCAGGTAAATCAACTCTTATGAATCTTTTATGCAGATTTTACGATCCTGCAAAAGGTGATGTTCTAATAGACAATATATCTATTAAGGATATGGACTTACATTTTTTAAGGGATAATATTGGAATGGCAATGCAAGATGTTTTTTTATTTTCTGATACAATTGAAGGTAACATTGCATATGGAAAAACTGATTGTACCTTTGAAGATATATTAAGAGTTTCAAAGATTGCTAATGCCCATGAATTTATTGAAAAAATGCCTGATGGCTATGATACTATTATAGGGGAACGAGGAATTGGGTTATCTGGCGGGCAAAAGCAAAGAATCTCCCTTGCCCGTGCTTTGTTAAAAGATCCTTCAATTATTATTTTAGATGATACAACGTCTGCTGTAGATATGGAAACTGAAACTCAGATTCAAAATGAACTTAAGTCAATTCAGGGAAAACGTACTGTTTTTGTGATTGCCCACAGAATTTCTTCAATTATAAATGCTGATATTATTCTGGTTCTTGATAATGGCAAAATTATTGAAGTGGGAAACCACTTTAGTCTATTAGAAAGAAAAGGATACTATTACACTGTTTTTAATCATCAGTATGGTGAATTTGATAGTTTTAGTACGATGGAGGATATTTAAATGGCTAGAAATAAATATGATGTTGATGAGACTCTTGAAGATGAGTTTAATCTCTCTCAATTAAAAAGACTATTTAATTACATAGTGCCACATAAAAAGGAATTTTTAATTTCTATTGCAATTATGATAAGTGTTAGTGCTCTAACCACTTTAATTCCAAGATTGTTTATGTATGTAATGGATATTAGTATACCAAATAAGGATATCAGGCAGATTTTAATTATTTCTTTAATCATTTTAGTTATAAATTTGTATATTGCTCTTAGCTTAAAATATAGGATTACACTTACTGCTATTATTGGACAAAAGATAATACATAAGATACGAAGTGACATTTTTTCTCATTTACAAGAGTTGCCTTTTTCATATTATGATGATAAGCCTCATGGAAAAATTCAAGTACGTGTTGTAAATTATGTTAATAGTTTAAGTGATTTATTATCTAATGGTATTATTAATACTATTACAGAATTGCTAAATTTAATATTTATTATTTTTTTTATGCTGTCGATTAATGTTAAATTAACATTTGTATGTTTATCAGGTCTTCCTGTTTTATTTCTTATTTTGTTACTAATTAAGAAAAAGCAGCGAATATCCTGGCAGATTCTTAGTAATAAGTCATCTAATTTAAATGCATATATTGCTGAAAGTATTAATGGTATCAGAGTTACACAATCATTTGTTAGAGAGAATGAAAATACTGATATTTTTAATAACTTAAGTCATAATTATAGTAATGCTTGGATGAGAGCCGTAAAATTTAATTTTTTGCTGGCTCCTACTATAGAAAATATTTCAACTTTAACAATATCCGGAGTTTATGTTTTAGGAGTTTATTTAATAAATGCTGAAAACTCTTTAATTACTGCCGGTACAATTATTGCATTTACTTCTTACATTAGTAGATTTTGGACTCCTATATTAACAATTGCAGGTTTTTATAATTCTTTAATTACTGCTGCTTCTTATCTTGAGAGAATTTTTGAAACTATTGATGAGCCTGTTAGTATTAAGGATTCCAAAAATGCTTTAGATTTGCCTGATATAAAAGGTGTGGTTGAATTTAAAAATGTTAGCTTTAGTTATGAGGATAATGTAAATATATTAAATGATTTAAGCTTTAAGGTATCAGAAGGTGAATCCTATGCAATCGTTGGCCCTACTGGTGCAGGTAAGACTACAATTATTAATTTAATCAGTAGATTTTATAATCTTGATAAGGGGCAGATTTTAATTGATGGCTATGATATTAATAATGTTACTCTTAAATCACTAAGGTCTCAAATGGGTATAATGCTTCAAGATAGTTTTATTTTTTCTGGTACTATAATGGATAATATTCGCTATGGTAATATGAATGCAACTGATGATGATGTAATTACTGCTGCTAAAACTGTTTGTGCTCATAATTTTATAATGGATTTGGAAAATGGTTATAATACTGAGGTTAATGAGCGAGGGAACAGGCTTTCTCAAGGACAGCGACAATTAATATCCTTTGCAAGAGCTTTGTTACATGATCCAAGGATATTAATTCTTGATGAGGCTACTTCTAGTATTGATACAGAAACTGAAATAATTTTGCAAGAGGGATTGAAAAAATTATTGTGTGGGAGGACTTCTTTTATTATTGCTCACAGGCTGTCTACTATTAAGAATTCTTCTTGTATTATGTATGTGGATAGAGGGAAGATTCTTGAAATGGGGAATCATGATGAACTTATGGATTTTAGGGGGGAATATTATAAGCTTTATATGTCTCAGTATAATTTTTTGAATAAGGATTATCTTTATAGGGTTAATGAGTGAGGGGGCTTTGCTGTATTTGAGGACTTTACAAAGATATGTTTGAAAATTTAGATTTTTTATGTGAAACCTTTTAAAAGTTTGTAAATATTTAATTAAAAATATAGTGGTAGAAGGAGCTAGGTATGACTGATAATGATTTATGTTTTTTGAAAGAAACTTTGAGTTTTTGGAATTATTTGTCTCGTGATGAAGAATTATTACTTCTGAATAATATTATGAGTAAAAAATATTTTAAGGGGGAGATTATTCATAATGGTGATGTTGATTGTACTGGTGTTATTGTTGTAAAAAGTGGACTGCTTAGAGCTTATTTGCTGTCTGAGTCAGGGAAAGAAGTTACTTTATATAGACTTGATAATAGGGATGTTTGTACATTGTCTGCTTCTTGTATTTTGCAAAATGTAAGTTTTGATATTCATATTGGTGTGGAGTTGGATTGTGAAATATTTAGAATTAGTCCTTCTGTGTTTGAGACGTTGACCAGACAAAATGTTTATGTTGAGAATTTTTCACTTAAGACTGTTATTGATAAATTTTCTGAGGTTGTTTGGGCTATGGAACAGATTTTGTTCATGTCTTTTGATAAAAGATTGGCTATTTTTTTGCTGGATGAGGCTAATAAAAATGGTTCTAATACTGTAAATATGACTCATGAACAGATTGCTAAATATATGTGCAGTGCTAGAGAGGTTGTCAGTAGGATGCTTAAATATTTTTCAAAGGAAGGTTTGGTGTTGGTTGAGCGTGGAGGGATTACTATTTTGGATAAGACTAAAATTAGGGAACTTACTTTGTAGAATTAGATACTCTGATTTTATAGGCTATATAAATCAATAAAGGGTAACCTGTTTTTAGGAGGCCACTGAAAAAGTCCTTTCAACACGGTAAATTAATTTTTTATATGAATATGAGTGTATATATATCTACTCATATTCATATAAAAAATTAATTTACCGTGTTGAAA
>JAVBPB010000058.1:0-13941 GCA_031549965.1 Mobilisporobacter sp.
TCTTTGAAGAATTGAGTGAGTTTCTGATAAAGCACCTTCTGCTGTTTGGATTAATGAAATACCATTTTGTGCATTCGCAGAAGCACGATCAAGACCTCTAACCTGTCCACGCATCTTTTCAGAAATAGAAAGACCTGCTGCGTCATCGCCTGCTCTGTTAATTCTGTAACCTGATGATAATTTTTCTGTTGATTTTCCTAAACTACTTGTTGTTTGTGCTAACTGTCTGTTAGCGTTGGCTGCTGCCATGTTATGTTGTATTATCATACTTATTCCTCCTTGAATTTGCAGTAGCATCCTTGCTACCATATTTTTTTGATAATTAAACTCTTGACCGTACGAACCTAGACTTTAATTATAGTAACAATCTATGTTACTACATTATATATCGGATTAATTTTAAAATACTTTATAGTGTTTAATATCTTTTTTACTTTTTTTTATCTAAAAAAAACGATTCATTAGTAGATCTATTTGCCATATTTTTACCATAGCTATTTGCTACTTGATTATTAGACTTAAAACTCTTTATTTCTTTTTTTATTTTAGAAAAATGCAATTTCATCTTTTCTTTGTTACGTGCTTCAGCTACTTGAATCTTTACACTTTTATCAGTTATCACTGTAATAAGTCCTTGCATCGTCTTTATTTCAGATTGATAGACTGCCTTTTTAATTTGAATTTCGTCTTTTACCCTTTGATACAGTAAATCAAATCCTTCATCTAATGCATTCAATTGCTCTATAAGTTTATCTTTTTCCTCTAAAAGTGTATTAAATGCATCCATATCCAGTTTACTTACATCTGCTAATTCATCTTGCTTTTTAGTTAGTATTACAATATTATCTAATATTTTATTTTTGCTTTCTAATGTATCAATTAACACATTAATATATACGGATTGGTCGCTCAATCTACACCTCTTTATTCTTTATTTAAATAAATTTTTATTAGATATGATTTAATCTATTGCTAATTTTGCTTATTAATTCTAATTACTTCTTTCCAAGTATCTCGCATTTCTCTTAAATGTTCTAATACCTCTTCAAGAATTTCTTTATCTTTCTTAATGTTAGCCTCTACTAATCTTCTGTAAATATAATCATAAACCATTTCAAAATCTTTAGATACGGGATATTTTTTATCTAGTGTCACTTGAAATTCAGTTATAATCCTCTCTGTCTTAATGATATTATCATTAGCCTTTTGAATATCATTTGCTTCTAGTCCTGCAATTGCTAGATTACAAAACTTTATTGATGCTTCATATAGCATTAATGTTAATTCTGCGGGAGAAGCTGTTAATATCTTATTATTCTTATAGGCCATTGCTGGATTTATTGCCATTTCTTATGCCTCCTATTTATCTTTACAAAACATTATACTCCAAGCATACCGCTAAGCTGAGAACTTTGTGAATTAATTTTTGCCATAGCAGTTTCCATTGCTGAAAACTTCTTATAATATGATTCCTCTAATCTAGTAAACTTTGTTTCTAATTCCTTAGTTCTGCTTTTGTATGAATCTATCTCTTTTGTCATCTGCTTATCATTATAGAATGAAAATGCACTTCTTATAGAAGAAGATTTCATTTTACTAGACATTTCAGAATAAAGATTACCTGCTATTGTAGTTAATGTTCCTATAACTGAATCAGGATCTTCTTCTAATGCTTTTCTTAATTTATCATCTTTATCTGCATATGTTGAATCATCTTTATCACCATAAATGTGTAACAATCCGCCTTCTAAATAATTAGTTGATGTAGAAATACCATAATCAGATAAGCTACGTCTGTTACCATCTACATTAACTACACTTCCCATATTGTTTTTAAGCATTGAAATTACTGAATTAAGATTTGTATCTCTTCTAAGTAACGAATCTTTAATCTTCTTTTCCCAGTTTGTAACTTGGGTATCTGACATTGCTTCTTTTTCATCATCTGTAAGTGGTTCGTATCCTTTTGACGCCGCCGCACCATATAAGGTGTTCATCTCAGTTAATAATTTATTATATTCTGTAACAAAATCCTTAACAAATTTATATGTTGACTCAACATCCTTAGTTACAGTTATTTTAATTGGATTAGTGGCGTCGGTAATATCTTTAGCTACAATGTCTAATCCATTAACTGAAATTTTATTAGAGGCTGATTGAAGTTCTGCTCCATTGTATTCAATTATACAATCTTTAGCATTAATTCTAGAAGCTGCTGTTGAAGCGTCTGCACCATCAGCACTTGTTACTAAGTTTAGATTTTTAAGTGCTGTTGCTGTAGATGATGTTGTATCAGTTGGGGCTAGTGCCGCTGCTGCTTTAGCATCTGCATCTGCTATAACTGCTGCATCATAATTATTTTGTGCTGTATCTCTGGCTGCTTGTGCTGTAGCTTCTCCAGACATTGCATCTTCATAACTGCTAACTTGATTATCAACTCTTGCTCCAGCAGAAGATGGATCTAATCCCTTTGAGGTTAAAAAACTGCCAACCATTCCTTCTAATGCAGTTTTTGCATTAGCCTTTGCAGTATCATTACCATTTTTTATATCATTAAGTAGTGTATCAACTGATGCTCTTGTTGCTGCCTCTGCACTAGTGTCATTGGATGATTCTGTAGGCAAACCTACTAAACCATACATTGAATTTGCGAAATCTGTTGGAGCACTGGCTTTTGCTGCTGTAGCAGCTGTTAATGCTTTATCTGCATTATCAAGTGCAGTTGTTGCAGATGCGAGATTCTTTGCTGCAACTGCTGCAAGTCCTGAAGCTCCTGCTCCTTCTGTTGCTGTTATTGAAAATTCATTATCAAGTCCACTGGATTTAGAACTTATAAATAATCTCTTTTGAGTTGCATCAAAATTAGCGTTTAATCCACAATCACTAAGCTCTTTTGCAAAACTCTCCATTGTGGTTGAAGCATCCACAGTAATTTTCTTTTCATCTTTTGAACCTACTTTAATAGAAAATTGCGTTCCCTGTGCAATTCCTAAATCTGTAAGTTTGGTTCCTGCATCAGCATTTAACTTTCCGCTTGTTAAAAATCCTGCTGTTGCAACCTGTTTAATTGCAATTGTGTGATTTCCTTCTACACCAGACGTTTTTGATGTAATTTCTGCTTTATCAGTATTTGTTGATGAAACTTTCTTAGTATTATATGAACCTTGAAGTTTTGCTGCTGATAAATTTTTTGTATAAAAATCATATATTTTAGTGTTTAAAGTCGTCCAAATATCCTTTTTCCACTCTAATTTTGTTTGCTTCTTTACTATGCCTTCCTTCTTTATCTTATGTGCCGCCATAAGTTCTTTTACGACTGCATCTGTATCCATACCGGATGAAAGACCACCTAATCTCATTGGCATAACTTATTCCTCCTTTAACTATAACTTATGATCAACTAATAACCCTGCCATCTCCCACATTTTCTCCACCATCTTAATTGTATCTTCTGGTGGAATCTCTTTAATTATTTCTCTAGTTGTACTATCAATAATTTTAATTGAGACTCTGTGACTTTTTTCATGATATTCAAACTCAATTTCTGATTTAGAATGTTTTATCTTATCATTCACTTCAGTAATAGCACTTTTTACTTTTTTTTGTTCATTTTCTTCAAGATTTTTTTCTTTATCTGATAAATTATTATCTCCTATTAATGTAATGGGGTTACCATCACCCATATCTTTATAGGTACTTGATATATGTTCTTTATTCTTATCAGATTTTTTATCATAACTAGTTTCTGTCTGCTTATCCAGTTGCTTTACATATCCTGTGTTTTCTCTTACAGCATTTCCTTTATTAATTCTAACAGCTTCCATGTCCATATGCGTCACCTCACATAAAAAATATATACTAGTTACTTGTATATCGGCATTTCTTTAATTTTTATTTATAGAATTATTTAAATATTTTCTTAAGTTCATCTACCGTTTTAATATTTGATAGTACTTCTTTATTAGATTCCTGTATTTGGATATAGATTTCTTTTCTGTAGATAGGTATTGATTTTGGTGCTGATATACCAAGTTTTACCTGATCCCCTTTTATTTCTAGTACGCTTATTTCTATATTATTATCAATTACAATTGACTCATTTAATCTTCTTGATAAGGCAAGCATCTTATTCACCTGCCTTCATGTTTTTTAGTTCTTCAAGAATATCATATATCATATATTTAATTTTATATTCTTGATTTTCTACAATAGCTTGACATCCTTTTTTTGTTTCAAGATTAATAATTATAGGTGCTTTTAAATTAATAGACATATTTTTCAAATCACTAGGCACTGTAAGTGTTGTAAGTATTACTAGTTCGTCCTCTGGATTACCTAAACTTGAAAATAATTCATCATCTACAATTGGTTTGTAATCTTTTATTACTATTAATGGATCTATAACTGTGATAGCTATATCTTTGTCATCTAAACTTTGCAACCATGAAATATTTACTGAATCGTCAGATTCAACATCATACATTAGTGCAAATTTCTTTAATTCCTCAAATCCTATAATTCCATTATCAAAATGTAATATCTTGTCGTCATCTACCGTTACACGACCAAAATGCTTTGTATTAACCAACATATTTGATTCTCCTTTCATTAGCTACTATTCTTATGACTGGCAATTAATTTAATTAGCGATCAGAAATTGCCAAAAGGGCTGTCTTAGACACCCCTTTTAAACCATATTATATAAAATCTAATAGTGAATTTTTTACTACCTTACTAGCTGTTGATAATGAAGCAGTATAAATTGCATCAAGTGAATTATATCTTATAAGTGCATCCACAATGTCTACTTCTTCATTGTTACTCATTAAATCTTCAAATTCACTTTGTTGTGTGCCTAGTCTATCTTCAGTAAGCTCTAAACGATTATACCTGCTTCCTAAATCTGCGACTGCAATATTAACTGTATCCTGATGAGAGTTCATCTTAGTAATGCCAAGTTCAAATTTTTTCTGCATGGTATCCACTTTTAAGGATTTTTCAATCTCTAATTTTTCTAACATGCTTTTTAAAGATTTTTGTGCTTCATTTGAGGCATTGATTGGATCTTTTATCATACTTTCAACATTTGCTATCTTCTTTTGAATCTCTTCTACATCGTATACAGCTCGGCTGATTTCTTCAATATCTCTTCCTATTTCAGGGGTAAATACATCCTTTGCCTGGGTATTAATAGTTAGTTTTTGATTAAAGTTTATTTCATATTGAATTATTTGATTTTCCTTTGCATAATTAACTGTTTTAGATGGAGAAACACTGGAATCTACTGCTGTACATGTAAAATAATGTTCTGGTTTTAAGTCTCCTTTTTTAAATTCATACTTTGTGTATTCTATGTTTATTTCATTTGATTGGCGCATAGTATTATATATACTATCACCAAAAACAAATTCTCCTGTATCTGCAATAAATCTAACTTCATTTGGCCCAACCTGATAAGCATTAGTTTCATTTGATGATAAAATTGATGATATATTCACTGACTGCATAGTCCCGCTAGAATCTCTATACTCAACAGTTGGCATCACTGTAGCATCTAATCCGCTATATGATGTACGTATTCTATGAGTATTTTCTACTTTAGGCATATCGTAATCTGTTCCATCTGTTTTTATTGTTTTTAGACCCAAACTGTCTGCCACATATGAAATAGCTTCAAAGTTACTACCTGCTTTATTTTCTGATATAGTATAGCTTAAATCTGAATGGGCTGATGAAAACATTAAGCTTGAATCAGTTTTATAACCCGTAAATACATATCTTCCCGCATAGTTAGAATCACCTTCTGCGTATATTTGTTCTTTAAGACTTACTAAATTATCTGCTATACTTTTTGCATTTTCCGTAGTTAATGTTTCTGAAGAACCCTGAACACAGTAAGAGCTTGCACTTGAAAATATGCTATTTACTGTCTTTAGTGAACTTTCTGTAATATCCATCCATGACATGGCATCTGGAATATTTTTTTCATAGAATTGATTAAGTTCAGCTAAATTAGAACGAAGCCTTAACGCTCTGACAGCAACTATTGGATCTTCTGAAGGTCTTTGAATCTTCATTCCTGTTGACTTTTGATTTCCAACTTCATTCATATTGTTTTTGTTTCTATTTATGTTGGCTAATGCGTTATTAGTCATCATCTTGTTTGTAATTCTCATCTAAGTTTACCTCCTTGATGGCTGTTAAACACCCATCTCATTAATTAACTTATTATAAATTTCATTCATTACACTTATTAATTTAGCTGATAAATTATATGCATTTTGAAATCTTATAAGATTCATTGCTTCTTCATCTATATCTACACCTGAAATTGATAATCTTTGATTAGTAATTGAACTTAATAAATCTTCCTGGCTTTTTGCAAAAGTTTGTGCTTTTGCAGTATCTATAGCAATCTCAGCTACAACTGTTTGTAAAAATGCTGCCGGTTTTCCTTGCTTAAACATAGAATTATCAGTTTTTAATGCTAATAACTTATTAAGATTTTCACAATTTTGTATTCCGTTAGCCATATCAATTCCAGATTCTGCTGCTGCAACTTTTTTAGGATCATTCAATATGTCATTATGTACTGTTAAGTTTCCTGCTGTCATTCTGTAGTATGTTCCATCTAGTGAGTTAAATCCTGATACTGCCGGATCTTCCTCTAAATTATAATCTTTTCCATTACCTACAATGTCATTTATATTAAATAAATCTACACCTGCATTACCGCTTAAATCCTGCCCGCTATTATGAATACCATTAAATTTCTGAGTAAAAGTTCTTACAAATTCGTCTAATTGTGCCATATAATAAGGAATCCCCTTATAATCAATAGCATCACCAACTCTGGCTTCTTCATTAGTGTAATCCTTAACCAATTGAGTTGTTAAATGAAATTCATATTCATATTCTCCTGTTGATTGATTTTTCTTGCAGTCAAAACTTGAATATTCGTAATTTTTATTACCTATAGTTATAGTTCCTGAAGATGATAGATTTAATTTGTTTATACTATTCACAGATGAATTAGTTATTTTAACAGATGTATCACCTTTTGTTCCGTTTGCAACTCCTGTAAAGTTTTCTTCATTATTACCATCTCTAACTTGCACCAAAGCCTGTAATATTCCCCCAAGGTTTGGATCTGACAAATTAAAGTCCTGTCCTGCCAATGTTCCTGATGCCCATTTTACATCAAATAGACCTATTGCATCATTTTGATTAGTCTGTTTATCTCTTGGAATAACTTCCAAAGTACAATAGTTGTTAGTGTCAACTAGATATTGACCATTTAAAGAAACCGTAAATGTTGATACACCGTTTCCAACTTCTGTTTCTTTTACTGTAATATTAGCCTTTTCTGATAGTTTATCAATTAACAGCGACCTTTGATCTCTTAAATCATTAGCTGTTCCCCCATATGCTTCAAGAGTATTAATTTGCTTGTTTAATGAAGCAATCTGCTGTGCCATTGTATTTACATTATCAATTTGATTTTTTATTTCATAATTAGTATCTTTTTGTAATGTAAGAAGATTATTTGATAAAGAATTAAAATATTTGGTTAAACTTTCAGCAAAATTTGCAACTGATGTTCTATTAACTAAACTTGATGCATCTTTTGAAAGTTCTTCAAGGCTTACATAAAAATTATCAAACTCTTTTGTAAAACCACTTACGTTCATTTCATTAAAGCAGTTTTCAACTTGTAGCATATACTGAGATTTAGTACTGTTTTCACCAAATATTGCACTATTGCTCCAAAATTTCACGTCATAGTATTCATTACGTACCTGACCAACTCCAGTTACAGTAACACCTGTTCCTGCCATTCCATAATTATTACTAACACTTACCGCATCTGAAGCCTTTTGACCAACAATTTGTCTTGTGTAACCTTCTGTTTCAGCATTAGCAATATTATGCCCTGTTGTATTTAAGTTTGCTTGATATGCATATAATCCGGAAGTTCCTATATTAAGTCCTATAAATGTTGAAGGCATGTTATCGCTCCTTTATTTAAATATTATGTTAATCTTGTAATAAGATGTTCTAACATTTCACTCACTACATTAATGTATCTTGCTGCTGCATTATATGCATGCTGATACTTTATCATATTTGTTAATTCTTCATCCGATGATACACTCATTACCGCCTGTCTGTTGTTATCAAATCCATCTGCTAGTCTGCCTTGACTTTCACTGACAGTTTTAAGAGTTTCTCCTCTGTTGGCAAAATCACCTATAAAATTAATATAATAATCATTAATATTACATTTATCCAGATCATTAGGGCTTAGGGATGCGAAAGTATTCTGCCATTTACTTAATAGTTCATCTATTACTTCTACACTGTAATCAGCTGTTCCTCCTGAATTACTAAGTGGTAAAAGACTATAGTTTTTTCTAAGTTCAGGATTAACTTGAAGTTCTCCTAATGTATATAAACTGTATGTACTATTTGAGTTTTCTTCATTGTATACATAAAATACCTTACCTGTTAAGTTACCACTTGCATCTTCTTCATTAACTTTTGTGTACCTATCTGTAGATTTTCTTGAGAATAATTCTGTACCTGGATAGTCATTACCTTCTCCCATACCGACAGGAGCATTGTTTTCATCAAGAACCTTCACATTCGTATATGTTATTCCGCCTTCACCTACAAAAGTAGCTGTTGTATTTGGGCAAAGCACATCGTTAATCATAGTTGTAATTCCATGTACTAATTGATCAAATTGTGCTTGAGCATTTTTAATTACTGATGAATTTATTTCCAAATTGTATTTTGCCTTTGCATCCTCAAAGTCTAAATCAGAGGAAAAATTCTCTCTAACAGGAATATCTGTATATTTTGCAATGTTGTTACCTCTTGATAATAATAATCCTTTAAGAGAGCCTATGTCTGTATTTCCATCTGTACTAGGAAGTGAACCAAAATTAAATACTTCTGTGTCATCAAAGAACTTCCATACAACTTTTAGCATATTTGAATCTGGTGCTTCTTTGACTGTTGTCATATGTTCTACTCTGTCCTCAGTTACAAATGGCTGACCTTCTGTTGAAATTCTGACTACACCATTAATATCTTCTGAGTACCTTATGTTAATTAATGATGCAAGCTCATCTAACAATACATTTCTCTCATCTCTAAAATCATTAGCATTCTCAGAGCCGCCTGCTTCACGTTTCATTATAGATTTGTTAAGCTCAAATATTTTATCACCAATATCGTTAATTCTGCTTACACTTTCTTTAATTTGAGTGTTAAGACTTGTTTGGTATGCATCTAACTGTCCTTTTATTATATTGGCTTTATCCAAAAAGGAAACTGCGGAATTTATGAATGTGGCACGAGATACAATACTTTCTGGTTCTTTTCCAAATTCGCTTATTGCTGACCACAAACCTTGTATACTGGTTTGAAATGATTCGTTTGTGCTAAATTCTCCAAAAAAGCTCTCCACTTCACTTACCGCTTTGTATTGCTCTTCATAAAATCCTTGTCTGCCTACACTTTGTCTATATGCTTTATCTAAAAATTCTTCTCTTACCTGTCTTATGGCTGCTACACTTGTTCCTATACCAATCTGCTGCAATCCGTAAGAGTTACTTTGCAAATTCACATAGTGTGTATCTGTTTGTATTTGTTGCTGTCTTACATATCCTTTAGTCTCAACGTTAGCTAAATTATGTCCTGTTGTATTTAATCCACTTTGACTTGATGAAAGTCCAGATACTCCTGTGAATAAGCTACTCATTAAACTCATTGTCTCACCTCTGTTTTTCTATCGTTTGGTATCAAACATTCCACTAAACGGCAAGGCAGTATTAGAACTATATGCCCCTTTATTGTAGTTGCCTGTTAAAGGGGATAGTTTTGCGTTCTGTACTAAATTAAGGTTAAATTCTACCATTTCAAGTGACTGCTCTATTAATACTTTGTTATGTTTGTTTGTTTCTATTAGTAAATCTACTGTTTTCTTTAACTTATCATGAATCATTGTTAATTTCTTTTGTTCACTTGGTTGTTTTTCCAATAAAACAATAACCTCTTTTACCGTTAGACCCTTTGGATCCTGATTAATAACTGTTGCAATATTTTCAACTATTTTTTGCCTTTTCTTTTCAAGATTGGCTATTTGGTCAACTACGTCTTGCTCTTTATAGGTAATTTGCTGTAATGTACTAACATCATTTTCAACGATTACTCTTGTCTTCATTCTAGCAATAGGCAGTAATTTTTCGTATATATAGTTTTCTTCTTCCAGTATACTAATTAATTCTTCAATTAAACTTGCCAATTGTTATTCCACCCTTTATACAATAGCATTAAAATAGTTATTGGTAATCTTGTTTGCAAATTCTTCTGAGGTAATGTTATAAGTCCCTGATGATACTCTTGACTTTATATCATTTATTCTGTCTTCTCTGATATCTGAGGCATTAGCTACTGCCTGTTTGGCTATTTGGTAGTCTTTACCAAATTGGGATATCTGTAACTTATCTGTTTGCTCAATCTTATTAACCTGACTTGTTTTCTTGGTACTGTTAAGATTGTACGCTTGTGCTACTTTGTTAAATGCTTCTACTCTCATGCCTACACCGCCTTTAAAGTGTTAAATTTAATTTCTCTATATTTTATTTATCGGTTCATTTAAGATTTTTATTAGTACTTTTTTTTATTTTTTAAAATTTGTAGTATTTTACTAATTTTACTTGATTGTATGTATTATTTACTGTTTATACTGATAATATGCTGATTTAGGGTTAAATTGACGACATTTTTCCTTACTTAGGTTGCGACATTAAACTTTTGGAGGTTCTATCATCGACAGAAGAACAATCACATAAATGATGTAATTATGTACGTAGTTATTAAAATTTGTATTATAAAGATTAAAGGCATCCCGTATTTAAAATACCAATGTTTTGTTTTATGCCTGTAGTGATACATACCAAATATTGAGCCTAAACTTCCTCCAATAATAGCTATTAAAAAAAGGATTTTTTCTGGTATTCTATAGCTTCGATTTTTGGCTTTTTTCTTATCAATTCCCATAATAATAGTTCCGGTGATGTTAATTAAAATTATATAGATTAAAAAATATGATGTGTAATTCAATGTTATTGTTTCCTTTCGATTTGCTAATTTCTTAAATTTGTAAATAATAATAGTATATCTAATGAAACATGTCAATTAATTTTATCACAATATTAATCTCGTATGCTTGGAAAGTCATAAGCTGAGGGGCAAAATGGAAAAATGTAACCATATCACAAAATGATATTAAAACCATAAAAGGTAAAGAAATGAAAATTAATTTAAATTTATTTCCATTTCCTTACCTTCTTCTATATACTATTCATTTATAATTGCACCATCAACTATACGTATTGTTTCATCAGATACCTTACTAACAAACTGTTCATCGTGGCTTATTATTAGAATTCCCATATCTTTTTTTACTAAATCTTTCATTATTATTGTTATCTCATCAACAAGTGCTGAATCCAATGCTGCTGTAGGTTCATCAAAGCACAAAAGTTTAGGATTGGTTACACAGGAGCGGGCAATTGCAACTCTTTGTTTTTGTCCTCCTGATAGTTCATGTACGTAATTATATATTTTATCTCCTAAACCTATTCTTTCTAAGAAATCTACGCCTTTTTCTGTTGCTTCATTTTTACTCATTTTATATACATCTGTAAGTGCTAAAATAACATTTTTTAATACTGTCATATGTGGAAACAGTTGATAGTTTTGAAACACCATTCCAAGATGTTTTCTAATTTCAAATAATTCTTTTTTATTTGCATACACCATAGTATTATTCTCTTCTTTGCAAAGTACCATATCATCAATAATTATGGTACCTTTATCAGCCTTTTCAAGTCCCATTAAGCATCGCATTATTGTAGTTTTACCTGCACCTGACTTTCCAAGTAATGCCATTATATTGCCAATCTCAAGTTCAAAACTGACATTTTTTAATACTTCTACGTGTTTATATGATTTGCATAAGCCTTCAACCTTTAATAACATATCCCTCTCCCTATTCTTCGTAATGAACTTTTTTCTCTATGTCTTTAAATACTTTAGTAATTATTGCAGTAAGTATTAAATATATAACTGCTGCCACAAAAAAAGGTATGATGCTTACATCTCTGTTGCTTGCTATTTTGGCATATTTTATTACTTCGGATAGTCCTACAACATATACCAAAGATGTATCTTTTATTAAAGTTATAATTTCATTTCCTACTGCTGGCAAGGTTCGTTTAAAGACTTGAGGAAAAATAATTTTAGTATTAATTTGAAATGGCGTAAATCCAAGTATTGTTGCCGCTTCATGCTGTCCTTTTGCAATTGACTGTATTCCAGAACGAAAAATTTCACCAAAATAAGCTGCATAGTTTAACCCGAATGCTAAAAAAACAGAGGGTAATCTGTCTAATGTAACATTCATAAGAGGTAAACAAAAGAAAATAAAAAATATTTGAAGAAGTAGGGGGGTTCCTCTTAAAATCCATATGTAAAACTCAGTAGCCATTGATATTACTTTTATTTTTGATAATCTGGCTAGTGCAATAATTAAGCCTAATGGAATGGATATTATTATTGTAACAATAAATACAAGTAAGGTGATTTTTAGCCCCTCTATAAAACTTGGCATAATTGTTATTATATATTTAAAATTATCTATTAAAAAATTGTTTGATGCACTTAAAGGTATCATATAATTCTCCTTATTTGTTGCTATTTGTAGCCAAGCTACTAATAGTAACCTTTATTTTACAATATCTTCTCCAAACCATTTTTCAGATATTGCTTTTGTAGTTTTATCTTCTTTTAATTGTTTCATTGTATCATTAATAGCTTTTAATAAAGCAGTATCTTCTTTTCTAACACCTATTCCATATTCTTCATTACCAAAGTTTTCTTCTAAAATATAGAATTTATCACCATCTTTTTTGGATAAATAATACTTGATTAAAACTTCATCTCCAACTACAGCCTGACTTCTCCCTGCTTCAAGATCTCTCATGCATTCATCATATGTAGAAAATGTAACTAACTCTTTAAATGTTTCTTTAGTCTGTTCATCAGCAATTACTGCTTCTTCCGCTGCTGAGCTTGTTTGTACCGCTACTACTTTTTTGCTTAAATCTGCTTTTGTTTTTATGTTGGAATCTGCCATAACAACTATACATTGTTTGTTTTCTAAATATGGGTCTGAGAAGTTTACTAATTCTTTTCTTGGCTCAGTAATTGTATATCCGTTCCATATTATATCTATGTTTTTGTTGTTTAACTCAGTTTCTTTTGTTGACCAGTCAATTACTTGAAATTCAACTTCTATGCCAAGTTTTTCAAATACTGCATCTGCAAGTTCAATATCAAATCCTACCAGATTGCTACTTTCATCTCGAAAACCCATAGGCGGGAAAGCATCATCTACACCTATTACAACTTTTTTATAGGTAAGCTCACCAGTTTTTGCGTCTGCGTTTGTATTTACTCCTTCGTTCTTGTTAGTGCATCCAGCCATAATTGCTGTAACTAATAATACACATAAAATTAATTTTAACTTTTTCATATTCATTCTCCTTTTTTAATTCACTGCTACGTCATTAGATTAAAGTATTTTTCGAAAAATGTCAATATGTTTTTTAAAGTTTAGGAAAATTTAATTAACAAACGGACGCTCAATGTCGTCAACTTAAGGATTTTATGTTTCAATTTACAACCTAGTTAAGGTTAAACTCTTAAAATTGCTTAATTTAGATTATCGAATTATTTCAGATAAATATGAATTTATATATATCCAATTGTTTGCCTTACCCTCCTTCAGCATGTTTTTTACAAGCCTTTGCAAGCAAAGTCTTGACAAAACATAAACGCTTCGTCGGCCGGTCTGCACAATTGGAT
>JAVBPB010000154.1:0-13177 GCA_031549965.1 Mobilisporobacter sp.
TATTCCCTCAGAAAAACATTATAATTTATGAAAAAATCATTATAAGCCATGGAAATGAGACTATGATGCTTTTTCATAGGCTCATTGGAATGTTTGGCTTATCTGATTTTTTCATAAATTATAATGTTTTTCTGAGGGGGGGCGGTATCTAAATGGCAATGCGTTCGTTACACAAAAACCTTAAGTTAACGACATTGGTCGGACGTTCTCTCGATGTTTTAAAAGACAAATACATCTGCTGAACCAACGGGTCTGCACAATTGGATATATATACACCCATATTCATTAAAAATTAATTTCTGTATTGAAGGACTTTTCAGTGACCTCCCTTGGAGATGTAATTTTTTGAGGCAAAGTTGGGTATTCATAAGTTTACTTTAGTAAATCTAAAAATCAATACCCCCTAAGCTTCTTAGCCCTATTAGGATGACGAAGCTTCCTAAGAGCCTTAGCTTCAATCTGTCTAATTCTTTCTCTAGTCACCTGAAATACCTGTCCCACTTCTTCTAAAGTTTTAGGTTCCCCATCAATTAACCCAAACCTAAGAATAATAACCTGTTTCTCTCTATCATTTAAGTCCTCAAGCATAGTAAATATATCTTCTCTAAGAAGTGTAGACATTGCCGCATCATCTGTAGCCATAATTGTACTATCCTCAACAAAATCTGCTAAAGAACTATCGTCCTCATCACCGACTGGAGTTTCAAGAGATACTGGTTCCTGTGCAAGTTTTTGGATCTCCAAAATTTTTTCCGCAGACATTCCAATACATTCTCCTATTTCATCTGCACTAGGTTCTCTTCCAAGCTCAGAAACCAATTGTCTTTGTGCACGAACTACTTTATTAATAGTTTCTACCATATGTACAGGTACCCTTATTGTACGGGACTGATCTGCTAAGGCTCTTGTTATGGATTGTCTAATCCACCAAGTAGCATATGTACTAAATTTAAATCCTTTAGTGTAGTCAAATTTATCTACAGCTTTCATAAGACCCATATTACCTTCTTGAATTAAATCTAAGAAGGATAAACCTCTGCCTACATAACGTTTTGCAATACTTACAACTAATCTTAAATTAGATTCAATCAGAGTCTTTTTTGCATATTCGTCACCTTGCTCCATCTTTAGTGCTAATGCAACTTCTTCTTCCATAGAAAGTAATGCTACATTACCAATCTCCTTTAAATACATCTTAACCGGATCATCTGTTATAGAGTTAATTAGTTCAGATATGTCCTCTGTCTCAATTTCATCTTCAATAGTTGGCATAACGTCATCAGTTTCTGTTAGTCTTAAAATATCAACACCATTTTCTTCTAAGTAATCAAAAACTTTTTCAAGTCTTTCAGGTGTTAATTCAAAATCTGATAAAAAATCATTAATTTCTTGTATTTCTAATACATTTTTTTTCTTTTTTCCTAATTCTAATAGTTCCTTTAGTTTTTCAGTCATTAATATGCTCCTTTTTAATTTAGTCATTATAATAGTATCTAAAGTGTACTTGGTACTTGGTAACTTGGTTTTTTCCAAATAATATTTTGCATTAGTAATTATTTTTATTACCGTTATAATACTAATTCTACATCGATTGACAATTTCCTTTATTTTTTTTAAAAAATTTTCAAAAATAAAAAATAACTTGAAATTCCATAAATTTTCGTTATAATCAAATTAGTGAGTTAATTATAACTTGTATTACCTGAAAGTTAAGGAGATAGTAATGAGTATACTAAATGTAACGAATTTAAGTCACGGATTTGGTGACAGAGCCATATTTAACAATGTATCCTTTAGATTATTAAAAGGCGAGCACATTGGATTAATTGGTGCTAATGGTGAAGGAAAATCTACATTTCTAAATATTGTAACAGGTCAATTACAGCCTGATGATGGTAAAATTGAATGGGCCAAGAATGTAAGGGTTGGTTATTTAGATCAACATACTGTTCTTTTAAAAGGTCAGACAATTCGTGACGTATTAAAATCTGCATTTGCTTATTTGTTTGAAATGGAACAAAAGATGACAACTATTTGTGACACCATGGGTGATGCTTCAAGTGATGAAGAGTTAGTTGTTATGATGGAAGAACTTGGGGTTATTCAAGATATGCTTGATTCCCACGATTTTTATATTATTGATTCAAAGGTGGAAGAAATTGGACGAGCTTTAGGGCTTGAAGAAATCGGTCTTGATAAAGACGTTATGGATTTAAGCGGCGGTCAGAGAACTAAGGTGTTGCTTGGTAAGTTATTACTTGAAAAACCTGATATTCTGCTTCTTGATGAGCCTACAAACTATTTGGATGTTTCACATATTGAATGGCTTAAGCGGTACTTAAATGAATATGACAATGCTTTTATACTTATTTCCCATGATATTCCTTTTTTAAACAGCGTTATTAATTTAATTTATCATATGGAAAATCAGGAACTTAATAGATATGTTGGGGATTATAATAAGTTTATTGAAGTTCATGAAATGAAAAAAAATCAATTGGAATCTGCTTATAAAAAACAACAGCAAGAAATTGATGATTTAAAAGATTTTGTTGCACGAAATAAATCAAGAGTTGCAACCAGAAATATGGCTATGTCAAGACAGAAAAAGTTAGACAAAATGGATGTTATTGAATTGGCGAAGGAAAAACCTAAACCAGAGTTTAAATTCAAAGAAGCCCGTGCTGCCGGTAAATATATATTCCAATGTGAAAATTTAGTAATTGGATATGATGAACCTTTATCAAAACCACTTAATATATATATGGAACGTGGCGAAAAAGTAGCACTTATTGGTGCTAATGGTATCGGTAAAACAACTCTCTTAAAAAGTATTTTAGGCCTTATTCCTCCAGTATCCGGAAAAGTTTTACTTGGCGATTATCTATATAAAGGGTATTTTGAACAAGAAATGACTGGTGCTAAGAATAATACATGTATTGAAGAAATTTGGCGTGAATTTCCTTCATTTACCCAATATGAAGTTAGATCAGCATTAGCAAAATGTGGTTTAACTACAAAGCATATTGAAAGTCAGGTTAGAGTTTTAAGTGGTGGTGAACAGGCCAAAGTAAGGTTATGTAAACTAATCAACACTCCTACTAATATCTTATTATTAGACGAGCCTACTAATCACTTAGATGTAGAGGCAAAAGAAGAGCTAAAAAGAGCTTTAAAAGAATATAACGGAAGTATTTTATTAATATGCCACGAACCAGAATTTTATGAAAATCTTGTAACTAGGGTTTGGGATTGTTCTACATGGACTACAAAAATTCTATAATTATTTTTTTAAATTAGATATGTTTAAAAAAATATCACCCAATATATAATTAGGTTCTAATAACGAACCAACTATATGTTGGGTGATATTTCTATTTTGGCAGACTATATATTAATCTTCAACTTCTTCTGCAAATTCAATATTTTCACTTTCGTAAGTTTTAACTTTAGTATAAAAATCTTCATCTTTTTCTTCATCACTTACAATTTTAACTTTTGCACTGTGTAACTCTTCTACTGCTATTGATAAAGGTTTTTTATTATAATCATTAACAAGGGCTTTTTCCCCTCCAATAATTTGTCTGGCTCTTTTTGCAGTAGCTATTACTATTGAGTATCTGCTTTGAACAACTGGTTGTTCTCCTGGTTCAACCTCACTATTAACAACTTCCATAAGATCTGTATATGATGGATGTAACATATTTAATTATCTCCTTTCTTAAAAGCATTTAGCTCATTTTTTAAATTATCTATAAAAACATTATTTCTAGATACTTTACAATGTTGACTTTGAATGACATTATTAACTAGCTCTACACAATCTTCCAAGATATCATTTACAATTATATAATCATATGAATCAATTACATCTGATTCTTCTAAAGCTCTGTTTAATCTTGAATTAATTGTTTCAATATCTTCTGTGCCTCTATTTATTAATCTGCTTTTTAATTCAGCACTAGTTGGTGGAGTTATAAATAACAATAATGAATCGGGAAATATTTCTTTTACTTTTAATGCCCCTTGAATCTCAATTTCAAGAATAACATCCTTTCCTTCACTTAATTGCTTTTCTACATATGCTTTTGGTGTTCCATAGTAATTATTTACATATTCTGCCCACTCAATTAAATCATTATTTTTAATCATATCCTCAAATTTTTCCCGATTTAAGAAGAAATATTCATTGCCGTGAACTTCTCCCTCACGTGGCTTTCTTGTTGTTGCTGAAATTGATAAGGAATAATCGTATTTTTTTAATAATTCCTTCATAACTGTACCTTTTCCTGCACCGGAAAATCCTGAAACAACAGTTAATATACCTTGTCTGTCCAAATCCCATCCTCCTATATATCCCGTGTTAAATCTGGGAATTTTTATTTTAACTCTGGATATTTCTTTTGTTTACAGTTAACCATAATACTTAATTTTTCCAATATTTAACTCTACCTATATAGTTAACTTTCAGATTTATCTATATCCACATTTAAGTCAATATTCTCTTTTCCATTAAATCTACCTGCAATAGTTTCTGGTAAAAGTGCTGATAAAATTATATGGTTTGAATCTGTAACAATCACAGCTCTGGTTCTTCTGCCAAGAGTGGCATCAATGGCAGTTCCTTCATCTTTGGCATTTTGAATCATTCTTTTAACCGGTGCTGACTCAGGACTTATAATTGCAACTACTTTGCTTGAATTTACAATATTTCCAAATCCTATGTTTACTAATTTTCCCATCTGATTCACCTATTTTATTCAATATTTTGTATCTGCTCTCTTATTTTTTCTATTTCAGTTTTTAAGTCAATTGCTTTATTTGAAATTTCTAAATCATTTGCTTTTGATAAAATAGTGTTGGCTTCTCTGTTCATTTCCTGAGCTATAAAATCTAATTTTCGCCCAATTCCTATTCCTTCTTCCAGTGTCATTTTAGTATTATTAATATGACTTTTTAGCCTTACTATTTCTTCATCTATGCAGGTTTTATCGGCATACAATATTAATTCTGTTGAAAGTATTGCATCATCAATCTTTGCATCTCCTAAAAGCTCTTTAACCTTAGTTTCGATTTTTTTACGATATTCTGTAACTAATTCGGGACTTCTCTCCTCAATAAAGTCTAAATAAGATAAAATTAAATCTAATTTCATCATTAGATCATTTTTTAAGCTTTCTCCCTCTTTAATTCGAGTTTCAACAAAGCTTTGGCATGCTTTTTCTATAGCTTCTTCAAAATACTCCCAAAGTTTTTTTTCGTCAATAGACTGCTCTTCCAAAGTAAATATTTCTGGAAATTTAGATAAGGAAGAAACCGTTACATTATTTTCTATACCAAGTTTTTCACTCATAGACCTTAAATGATTTAGATATTCCTGTGCAATTTCTTCATTATATCTTATACTTACAGTATTATCTGTATAATCTTCGTATGTAATAAATATATCGATTTTTCCTCTTTGAGCATATTTTTTTATAATATTTCTTATTCCACTTTCAAAGAAACTTAGCTTTTTAGGCATCTTAATGGTAATATCACTATATCTATGATTAACAGATTTAATTTCAACTATTATTTTTAAGTCTTTATTAGATAACTCGTATCTTCCGAAACCAGTCATACTTTTTAACATTATTCACACTCCTTCATTTAGTAAAATTTCTATAAAACTTTGCATTTAATTATAATGTATTTAGGTTTGCAAGTCAAATAAATAATAAATTATTTTTTCAGTTTTCAAATAATGCTTTATCTGATATAATTACTTAAAAATCAAAGAATTAAATATATTAAATATGTGAATTTTAATATATAGAAATTTTTAGGATTTTTGTTTTGATGGAAGGAAGTGTTAACATGGCGTTAGATGGACTAGTAATTTCAAATGTTGTCCATGAATTAAAGGAGAAGCTGGTGCATGGAAAAATCACTAAAATTGCACAGCCTGAAGATGATGAATTAATTTTAACTGTAAAGAATAACAGAGAACAGTATAAGTTGTTGATTTCTGCTAGTGCAGGACTTCCACTTATTTATATTACTAATGAAAGTAAAGTTAATCCTATGACTGCTCCTAATTTTTGTATGCTTCTTAGAAAACATATAAATGGTGGAAAAATTCTAAGTATTAACCAACCTGGGCTTGAGAGAATTATTAATATAGAAATCGAGCATTTAAATGAGCTTGGTGATGTTTGTACAAAAGTTTTAGTTATTGAAATTATGGGAAAACATAGTAATATTATTTTTTGTGATGATAAAAATATGATTATTGATAGTATTAAGCATGTGTCTCAAATGGTAAGTTCGGTTAGAGAGGTTTTGCCTGGAAGGGATTATTTTATACCTGCTACTCAGGAAAAATCAGATCCCCTTTCTTTAAATTTTGAAACTTATAAGGATTTTATTATTAGTAAACCTCTTTCTATTTCTAAGGCACTTTATTCCTCTTTAACTGGTATAAGTCCTTTGATTAGCGAAGAAATTTGCTCAAGAGCTTCTCTTGATTCAAATATTTCAATTAATGCTCTTTCTAATATAGAACAGCTTCACTTGTATAATACTTTTAATCAATTTATTGAAGATATTAAAAATGGAGATTATTCTCCAAATATTGTTTATAAGGATAATGAGCCAGTAGAGTTTTCTAGTACTAAATTGACTATTTATAAAGATTATGAGGTTAAAGATTTTGAAAGCGTCAGTAATCTTTTGGAAAATTATTATTCAACTAAGAATCAAATCACTAGAATTAGACAAAAATCAGTGGATTTAAGAAAAATTGTTAATAATGCTATTGAAAGAACTCATAAGAAGTATCAGCTACAACTTAAGCAATTAAAGGATACTGATAAACGGGATAAATATAAGGTTTATGGAGAACTAATTAACACTTATGGGTACAATTTAATTGAAGGTGTTAAGGAATTTGAAGCTTTAAACTATTATACTAATGAAAATATTACGATTCCTCTTGATCCTTTAATTTCTCCAAAAGAAAATGCTAAAAAGTATTTTGAAAAATATAACAAGCTTAAAAGAACCTTTGAGGCTTTGTCTTCTTTGATTGAAGAAACTAAAAATGAATTGATTCATCTAGAATCTATTAGTACTTCTCTTGATATAGCACTTTTGGAAGATGATTTAATTGAACTTAAGGAAGAACTTATGGATCACGGGTATATTAAAAGAAAATATAGTAGTTCAAAAAAGAATAATAAAAAAGTTAAAAATACCAGTAAGCCTTTTCACTATATTTCTTCTGATGGTTTTCATATGTATGTTGGCAAAAATAATTTTCAAAATGATGAGCTTACGTTTAATTTTGCCATTGGTAATGATTGGTGGTTTCATGCTAAAGGTATTGCAGGTTCTCATGTTATTGTAAAAACTAATGGTAGTGAATTGCCTGATAAAACTTTTGAGGAGGCTGGAAGGCTTGCCGCTTACTATTCTAAAGCCAGAGATGCTAAAAAGGTTGAAATAGATTATACTGAGAAAAAAAATGTTAAAAAACCTAATGCTTCTAAACCGGGATTTGTGATTTATCATACTAATTATTCTTTGATTATTGAGCCTAAGATAGAGGATATTTTGCTATTGGTGTAGGGGGTCTTTGAACTTTAGGTTTTTTATATGTTATGCTTTGCACTTTAGGTTTCTCACCCCAAGAAGTGAATTATAAGGCTGTGAAAAGTCAGAAGTGCCGAACAATTCCAATGAGCCTATGAAAAAACCATAGTCTCATTTCCATGGCACTTAATGACTTTTCACAGCCTTATAATTCACTTCTTGGGGAGATTTAGTTTTTGAGGCAAAGCTGGGATTCATGAATTTACTTTTATGTTTTTGATTTGATGTTGGTTTTTTTTATTAAATTGTTTGGAGGTTATTTATGATTTTAGCGGATTATCATTTACATACGGATTTTTCTAGTGATTCTAATACTCCTATGGAATTAATGGTTGAAAATGCTATTGATAGGGGACTTAAGACTATTTGTTTTACGGATCATATGGATCTTGATTATCCAGTGCAAATTGTTAATGGAGTTACTTTTGATTTTCAATTGGATATTAATAGGTATGTTAATAAGATTAGTGAAGTTAAAAAAATATATTCGGATAAGATTGAAATTTTTTCTGGAATTGAATTAGGTATGCAGCCTTATTTAGCTGATAGGTATAGGAATGTTTTAAAGGATTATGATTTTGATTTTATATTATCTTCTTCTCATTTGATATATGGTGTTGATCCTTATTATAAGGAGTTTTGGGATGAACATGATACGGATACTGTTTATAGGGAGTATTTTGAGGAAATTTCTGAGAATGTTAAAAATTTTTCGGATTTTAATGTTTATGGTCATATTGATTATATTGTTAGATATGGACCAGAAAGGAATGCTTTTTATACTTATGAAAAGTTTGCTGATGTAATTGATTATGCTTTAAAGACTATTATTGAAAATGGAAAAGGTATCGAGGTTAATTCTTCTGGGTTTAAGTATAAATTAGGGTTTCCTCATCCACAAACTGATGTTCTTAGAAGGTACAGGGAACTTGGGGGGGAAATTATTACTATTGGCTCTGATGCTCATGTGCCGGAATTTATTTCTTATGAATTTGAAACTGTAAGAGAAATCTTATTGTCAGTTGGATTTAAGTATTATACCACATTTTGTAAAAGACTTTCTAAATTTCATAAATTATAGTTTGCAATAGTATGTAATTTAGTATATACCGAAAGTTTGAAATGCTTGAAGAAAGGACCAACATAAGTGGAATTTTTTAGGTTCAATCCTATGTTGGATATTACCTTTCTTTATTGTGTTTATAGTAACTTTTAACTTACTGACTTTTTGTATTGTTTTCAAAGTTTGCATTTTTTTATTATTGAGATCATTGATATTTATTTCGATGATCATTGTGCAAATTATTTTATCATACACTTTATTGATTATTCTCCAAGAAATCTTGTGCCTGACATATTAAATAATCGTAATCAACATTTGAGAAAATGGTTGAATCTACATTTATCATTTTTCCAATTTTAATCTCACCCAAGGTCTTTTGACTATCTATAAATTCATCTACTGATACAGTACATGCTGTATGAACCCAATGCCTTATCTGATCTCTTTCAATGTAGCGTTTATATAAAGTCTGTAAATCACCTTTAAAAAGATAAGTTAAGCATTCACTTTTATATTTATTGATCAGATTTCTCAGCTTTTCTATTTCATGTTCTTTAAAATTTGCCTCTAAAATAAAATTTACATTTGCTTTTAGGAGTTCTTCAGCCATAAATATCATTAATGAAACTGTAGTTGTACTAAGCTTTGGTATGGTGCTTGTTTGCTCTGAGCCTATATTGTCACCAAGACATTCCTTTAGTGTATCTTTATTTAAACTTGGAATATGAATTTTCTCTGAAAGTATTTGGGAAAAAGTTGATTTTCCAGTTGCACAATATCCACTAATTAATATTATTTTAGCTGACATTTTAATTCCTCCATATTGATAAGATAAATTTGTAATATTTGCAAGAATTCCTATCTAATAATAGTCCCCCCGCCAACAACAAAGTCCCCATCATAAAGTACAAGAGCCTGTCCAGGCGTAATGGCTCTTTGTGGTTCATCGAATATACACTCTAATGTATCCTCTCCTATGATTCTAATTGTGCAAGGAGAGCCTTTATGGCTGTATCTGACTTTTCCGGTAACTTTCATTTCTTTATCTAACGATTCTATTGACATAAAATTTAACTTGTTAGCTAATACCCTGTTTGAAAATACATCTTCTGGTTCTCCAATTACAACCTCATTAGTTTCTGGTCTTATTTCAACTACAAAAACTGGTTTACCCATTGAAAGATTTAATCCTTTTCTTTGACCGATTGTGTAGTGAGTAATTCCTTTATGTTTTCCTATTATTTCACCGGATAAATTTACAAAGTTTCCTTCTTTTATTTCTTTATCTGTATTTTCATCAATAAATTTAGCATAATCATTATCTGGAATGAAACATATTTCCTGACTGTCGGGTTTGTATGCTACTGAAAGATTAATGTCTCTGGCTATATTTCTTATTTCGTCTTTAGTGTATTGTCCTACTGGCATTATTGTATGTTCCAGTTGGTATTGATTTAGGTTGTATAATGCATATGTTTGATCTTTTTCTGTGGTAATGGATTTTTTTAGGGTGTATCTTCCATTATCAAGTTTTACTACCTGTGCATAATGGCCAGTGGCAATGTAATCTGCACCAAGACTTAGGCTTCTTTTTAGTAATGCTTCCCATTTTACATATCTGTTACATGCAATGCAAGGATTTGGGGTTCTTCCTTCTAAGTATTCATTTACGAAATAGTCCATTACATTTTTCTTAAAATCATCTTTAAAATTCATAACGTAATATGATATTCCTAGATTATTTGCAACTCTTCTCGCATCATCTACTGCACTAAGTCCGCAACAGCCACCATTTTCTTCTTGAATCTCTGATTCCTCATCCTGCCAAATCTGCATAGTAACTCCAATAACTTCATATCCTGCCTCTTTTAAAAGGTATGCTGCTACTGATGAATCAACCCCACCTGACATTCCAACAACAACTTTTTTCTTATTCATGGATACTCTCCTTAGTGCAAATATAATTTAATATTCTTCTTCAACTGCTTCTTCTTCGCTTTCTTTTGGTTCTTTTAGCCCTTCAATTGTAAGGTTGTTTTTCTTTGCATAGTCCCATAATGCTGCGTGGATTGCTTCTTCTGCAAGTAAAGAACAGTGAACTTTTACTGGAGGAAGTCCGTCAAGGGCATCCATTACTGCTTTATTGGTTACAAGTAAAGCTTCATTTACTGTTTTGCCTTTTACAAGTTCAGTTGCCATACTGCTTGTTGCTACAGCCGCCCCACAACCAAAAGTTTTAAATTTTACATCGTTTATAATTCCATTATCTATATCTAAAAATATTCTCATGATATCACCACATTTTGCGTTACCTACTGTACCAACGCCACTTGCATTTTCAATTTCTCCTACGTTCCTTGGATTAGTAAAATGATCCATTACTTTTTCACTATACATTGCTTTTCCTCCTATATACCTACCTCTAAATAATAAATTCAGAGTTTTTGGTTAGTTTATTACTCAACTATCTCACCTTTTTAAATAGATTTGACGTTAAGCATATTTTTTTAGTTTGATTTTTTGCCTTCTTTTATAAAGTCTTCATATAAAGGAGACATGTCTCTTAGCTTTTGAACTATTTCCTTGATTTTTTCAACTACGTAATCTATTTCTTCCTCTGTTGTTGAATCACTTAAAGTAAGTCGTAGGGAACCATGGGCTATTTCGTGGGGAAGTCCGATTCCTAGTAATACATGGGACGGATCAAGGGAGCCGGAAGTACATGCTGAACCGCTGGAGCCACATATGTTTTGCATGTCTAACATAATTAATAGTGATTCACCTTCTATAAATTGAAAGCTAAAATTAGTATTATTTGGGAGTCTTTTTTCTCTGTGTCCATTTAATCTTACATATGGAACTTCTGATAAAACACGATTTATAAGCTTTTCACGTAAGGCAATTTCTTTTTCCTGTCTTTCTTTCATTGTACTTACTGCAATTTCTACAGCTTTTCCAAATCCAACTATAGCTGGAACATTTTCTGTACCTGCACGTCTTTTTCTTTCCTGACCACCGCCGTGAATTAAGGATTTTAGTTTTAAACCTTTTTTGATATATAAAAAGCCAATTCCTTTAGGTCCATTTATCTTATGACCGCTTGTACTTAGCATGTCTATATTCATATCATTAACATTAATTTCTACCTGACAATAAGCTTGTACTGCATCTGTGTGAAATAATACACCATGTTTTTTTGCTATTTTTCCTATTTCTTCAATTGGTTCAATAGTTCCAATTTCGTTGTTTGCAAACATTATTGAGATTAATATGGTAGTTGGTTTGATTGCCTTTTCTAATTCATCTAATTTTATTAAACCATTTTCGTCTACATCTAAATATGTTACTTCAAAACCATTTTTTTCAAGATATTCACAGGTATGCAAAATCGCATGATGTTCTATTTTTGATGTAATTATATGATTTCCTTTATTCTTATAAGCTTCTGCTGTGGCTTTTAATGCCCAGTTATCTGATTCTGTACCCCCTGCTGTAAAATAAATATCCTGTGACTGTGCACCAAGGGATTTTGCTATTATATCTCTTGCATCATTAACAGCATTCTTGTTTTGTGAAGCAAACTCATATATACTTGATGGATTGCCAAAATTTTCAGTAAAGTATGGTAACATTGCTTTTACTACTTCAGGTCTTGTAGCAGTAGTTGCAGCATTGTCTAAATATATCTTCTTTTCCATTTATATCACTCCTTATTGGTTAAATATCACACTGTCTGTTTATTAAACTTTCTTTTTGAATATTTTTGCTTTCTTCTACTAATTCAGATAACAATATTTCGTCAACAGCACTATTTATACTATCACTTATACGCTTCCATACATATTTAGTTACACATATATCTGAACCACTACAAGGGGATTCTCCTGTTATTTCGCTACAATCTACAGGATGTAAATCTCCTTCCAAAGCTCTTAAAATGTCTCCCACTGAAATATCTTTTGCACTTTTGGCAAGAATATATCCTCCTTGGGAACCTCTTATACTATTAACTAAACCAGCCTTTTTTAATTTTGCTATTAGCTGTTCTAAATAGCTTTCTGATATGGCTTGTCTTTCTCCTATACTGCTGATAGATACGGCTTCCTCTTCACAGTTTAGTGCAAGATCAACCATTGCTCTAAGTCCGTATCTTCCCTTTGTGGATAGTTTCACTCAATCACCTCATTTAATTCCGAGTAAATTTGTCGGATATCATGGTATAATGATAACACTTAGGGTTTTAAATGTCAAGACGTTTAATGTATTTTTTTGTAATCAATTTGGAGTTGTGTTACTATTCACTGCCAATCTTGCTGACTTAAGGTTTTTGTCCTACGAACGCTCAATGTCGTCAACTTAAGGATTTTATGTTTCAATTTACAACCTAGTTAAGGTTAACCTCTTAAAATTGCTTAATTTAGATTATCGAATTATTTCAGATAAATATGAATTTATATATATCCAATTGTTTGCCTTACC
>JAVBPB010000071.1:0-9956 GCA_031549965.1 Mobilisporobacter sp.
TATTGTTCAATATGAGATATCCAAGAATTTTGATTGATAGTTGTATCAAAAGCCATATTAGTTATCCTCCTTTTGTTTTATGTACTTATTGTATCAAGGATTTTCTAATATTATAAGATACTTGTAATTACAGGCTTACAATCAAAAGTCAATAAATTAATCGCTCTAAATAAAACAAGAAACAAATACGAATAAGTGGATTTATTTACATTACTATGCTATACTTTTTTTAACTACTATTAAATCCAATTCTAAAAAGAGGCATGATATGATGAAAAAGAGAATGGAAAAATATGAAATCATAAGACAGATTTATAGTTCTCCAAGCAGTATTTTGTATACTGCAATAGATACTACTTCGAACAAAATGGTGGTTCTAAAAACCATAAACGCAAGCTTATATAGTGATAATCAAAAGATAGTAAGGCTAAAAAATGAATCTAAGCTATTGCCTCAAGTAAACAGTAATTTTGTAGTTAAGGCAATAGATTATGTGAGCATAGAAGAAAATGATTTCTTTGTAATGGAATTTTGTGAAGGAATACCTCTTTCTAAATATATTTATAATCACAAAATATCTGTGGAACATTTTTTAAATATAGCTGTTCAAATCGTAAGTGGATTAGCAGATATACATATAAAAGGTATTATACATAACGACATAAATCCCTCAAATATCATATATAATAAAGAAACAAAATCTATAAAAATTATAGATCTGGGGATTGGGTCGGAATTTTCTTATGAAAATCCAGAAGAGATTTTGTTTGACGTTGGTGCATTTAAATATATCTCTCCAGAGCAGATACAAAAAATGAATAGATCTATTGATTTTCGAACAGATTTTTATTCCCTTGGAATTATGTTTTATGAAATGCTTTGTAACCAGCTTCCATTTAGTTCTGGAAAAACTATAGAATTAATATATGACCGTATGGAAAAAATGCCCAAATCGGTTTCGGAGGTAAATGCTGATATTCCAGAAACGATATCGAAGATTGTGGCAAAGCTTATGTCAAAAGTCCCGGAAGATAGATATTCAAGTGCCGATGGCATTAAATACGATTTGGAAAGATGTATTTCATATTTGAAGGAGAATGGAAAGATAGATGAATTTGAACTTGGATACGGTGATTTTACTAATAGAGTTGTTATATCAGAAAAAAGTCTTGACTTAATTTCTGGTGAATCTATTTATGATATTAAAGCTGAGGCAAGAAAGGCGGAGGAACATATTAAGCTAATGCTAGACTCCAGTCCATTAGCGAGCTACATTTGGGATGACAACATTAATCTCATAGATTGCAATGCAGCTTCAGTTAAGCTTTTTAGCCTTTCTTCAAAGGAGGAATTTTGTGAGAAGTTTTTTCAGTTACATACAGTATTTCAGCCAAATGGTAAAAATTCTAGCGAACTAATTTTTGAATATATGGAAAAAGCCGTGATTCAGGGTGAAATAGTTTTTGATTGGATACATCGGAATTTAAATGGTGAAATTATTCCAGTAGAAGTTACTCTTAAGAAGGTTGCATATGGAAATACCTTTCGAATAATGTGGTATAGTCATGATTTAAGGGCGGAGCTTTCTGCTAGGGAGGCACAAAGAGAAGCAGACGAACGAAACAAAATTATGATTGATACAACACTTATCTGCTTTACATTCTGGGATGACAAGTTAAATCTGATAGATTGCAATGATGCAGTACTTAGTCTGTTTGAAATAGGAGATAAGAATATTTATTTGGAAAATTTCTTTGCTTTTTCTCCTGAATACCAAAAAAATGGGAAAACTACTAAAGACATGCTTAAACTGGTTATGGAGGCTGTACTTAGTGAGGGGCGATGTCAGTTTGAATGGACCCATCAAAATCTAAAGAATGTAGAGATTCCGGTAGAAATAACTTTGGTTAGAGTAAATTATAAAGGAGCATTAAGTGTAATTGGATATGTACGGGATTTACGTGAATATAAAGCAATGCTGAAAGTTATTGAAAAAAACCAGAAGGAACTTAAAGAGTCGAAGTTAATTGCTGAAAACAGCTCAAGAGCCAAAAGTGAATTTTTAGCCAACATGAGCCATGAGATTAGAACACCTATGAATGCTATAATAGGTATGTCAAAGATCGGTCAGAGCTCTGGAAATATGGAAAAAATGGAATACTGCTTTAGTAAGGTAAATGATGCTTCAAAACATTTATTAGCCTTAATTAATGATATATTGGACATGTCCAAAATAGATGCTAACAAATTAGAGCTACATGTTGAACCATTTAATATTGAGAAGATGATTGAGAATATTTGTAATGTTGTTGCTATAAAACTGGAAGAGAAAAAAATTAAAATGATGATAAACATGGATGTAAAATTATTACATTATGTAATAGGTGATGAACTTAGGCTCTCTCAGGTAATAACAAATCTTTTATCCAATGCAATTAAGTTTACCCCTGACCTTGGAAGTGTACATCTAAATATTAAACTAAAGTCAGCTACAGAATATGAGAGTGTTTTATACTTTGAAGTTATTGATACTGGAATAGGAATAACAAAAGAGCAAATACCAAAACTTTTTACATCATTTCAACAGGCAGAAGATAGTATAACTCGTAAATTTGGCGGAACAGGCCTTGGTTTGGCAATCTCTAAAAAAATTGTAGAGCTAATGGGAGGAACTATAGGAGTTACCAGTGAAATAGATAAGGGAAGCCGTTTTTATTTCACAGTTAAGCTTAAAAATGACAAAAAATTAATTGAAAATATTAAATATGCTCTGTCTGTATATGAAAAGCTACGTGTATTAGTAATCGACGATGACCAGATGATTTTGGATTATTTTAAATCAATAATGTCTAATTTGAGTATCAATTGTGATTTAATCTTTAATAGTCGGGATGCGATTGATTTGGTAAGGGATTCTATTGAGAAAAATACTCCATATGATATTATATTTGTAGATTATCTTATGGAGGAACTAAATGGAATCGAAACTATAAGAGCTATAAAAGAAATATTAAGTGACAGTGTAAATGTAATAATGATTTCTAATATCGATTGGAGTGAAATAGAAAAGGAAGCAGTTGAAGTAGGAATTAATAGATATATTTCAAAGCCGCTTTTTCAATCTTCAATATTTAATGCTATAAATGAACTGGTAATACATGAATATTTAACATTAGAAGTTGAAGAGAAGGTGACAGAAGAATCATTAACTTTCAGTAAATGTAATATGTTACTAGTTGACGATAATGATATCAATCAGGAAATTGTATTTGCTATGTTAGAGGATACAAAGATTAATATTGACTGTGCTGTAAATGGACTTGAAGCAGTACAAATGTTTAATGAAAATTTAAATAAGTATGATGTAATTCTTATGGATGTACAGATGCCTGTAATGGATGGTTTGACAGCTACAAAGAATATAAGGGAAATTGAATCTAAGCAATCATCATCGGTTCCGATTATAGCATTAACCGCAAATGCATTTAAAGAAGATGTTGAAATTTGCAAAGCGGCAGGTATGGATGATCATATTAGTAAACCTATAGAATTTGAGGATTTGTTGAATAAGATAGCAATGTATTTAAAAGGAAAAGAAGATAAATAAAAAAGAATCTAATTAATAAACACCTGGTATGAAACCCTACCAGGTGTTTAAACTTAGTCAGATAAAATATCTGAATTGGAACAAATAAATACGTACTACATTACTTTAAATCCAGTGTTTAGAATACAAGATTTAATTTCTGTCTCACTTGTAGAGTCATTAAAACCAACTTCAATACTACCACGGTGAAAATCAACATTAACTTTTTGAACGCCATCAATTTTATTTAATGCATTCTTTAGATCATTCTTGCTTTGTGAATTTGTTAATCCATTAATACTTAAATGAACCTTTTCCATATTGCATCACCTTTCTTTAATAATAATAGTAACACGTACAATCAGAGTGACAATTTTAATATTTTACTGATAATAAAAAATGTACTCAAATCTATGAGTACATTTTTTCTGTTGTTAAGCTGTCAACAATCAATACATATGCTAACAGTTAACTGTTATTTCTGCATTGCCGTCCATAGCTTGACACCTCCTGATTCAAAAGAATCAATATTTGTATTAAATTAAAATTATTTAACACATTATTATTATGTGATTTTTTAAAAATAATATACTGTTAAAATTAAACAATTAATTTTAATTAATCAAAAACCCTGCTGTTAACATCTTCAATCTTTGATTCTATTTCTTTTTTTCTTTGTTGGTTTTTTTCAATAATTTTTTGCTTAGCTTCAGGGTCAGTTATAGAATTAATCATTCCTTCTGCAAACTCAACATTATGCTGAGTATTTTCTATATCTTTTTTTATTTTTTGAATATTGTAGCTTTTCATGTCAATTTTGTGACTCATAGTTGCCTCCTTTAAAAAATTTTAATACTTCTCAACTTCTTCAATCATTTTATATTGATTATTATTGTTATGGAGTGTTGAGATAATTAGTATCTGATTTTTATTCAGTTAATATTCAACATGGTGAGTTGTTATAAAGATTGCATATAACTTGATTGTGTGTTATAATTATAGATAGTTACGTTATGTAATATTGTTTTTTATGGAGGAATTGTATGGATTATTCAAAAATGATGGAAGAAGTATTAAATGAAGTGTGTTGTGACTTTTCAACAGGAAACCAACATGTGTGTGATAATTCAAGATGTTTGGTTGGATTCTCAAAAAAATGCCTTGGGCATTATATTACTGGTCGTGGACCAAGAATACAGAATGGAAGAAATGATCTTCCCAGCAGTGATATGAAATTTTATGAAAAGGAAGATGCAGCAAAAATTATTGCTATTGCATGCAAGATGTGCAGAAACTGTCATGATGATCATAGCGAGGACTGTGTTGTATCCCTTTGTAGGAGAGCTATGGAATATGGCACAATGGGAAAGGAACTTGATTATAAAGGAAGTAGCTTAGTGTATTTGAAAGAATTAGAAGAGAATAATTTTGAACTTAATAAATTGGTAATGATAGAATTTAAACAGTTAGATCAATAGTTAATATAAATAAACATAAAAGTTATATAAACAACTCCAATCTTTAAAACGAGATTTGGGTTGTTTTTTTATTAGGCGTGAATATTATAAAAAACAATTGAATAAAAAAGTTAATTATGATAATGTAATATTATGTCATATTTTACACAGTGTTGTAAAACGTAATACAGGTTATTAAGAAACAGGAAATATTAAAAATATTAATAATGAGAAGGGAGATTATACATGAGAATTGAATTACAGTTTTTAGTACAAAAAAATGAATTTCCATTGGATTACCGTCGTACGTTTATTTCATTTTTAAAATCCTGTCTTACACAATGTAACGAAGGGGTATATATGGATAAATATTATGAACCGGGAAAGGAAAAAGAATATAGTTTTGCAATTTTCTTTGAAAAGCCAAAATTTTTACAAAATAATATAGAATTAGGATCTCAAAAAGTAAAGATGGTATTTTCTACATCAGATAAGCTAACTGGATTTATATTTTATTCAACATTTCTTGAGAATAAAAATAAAAAATTTCCATTGGAAAAAAATAATGAAATGACCCTTATAAATGTAAAACAACTGCAAAAACAAACTATTACTAGTACCCAAGTGCTATTTCAAACAGCCAGCCCTTTATGTATCAGAAAGCATAATACTGAAAAAAATCTGGACTATTATTATTCTTGTAGCAGTGAAGACTTTAAAACAGTTTTTTTGTATGTTATAAAAAAACAGTTAGAAAATGCAGGATTTCCTAAGGAATATATAGATGGTTTAAATATAGAACCTGTGCATTGCAAAACGGTAATTGTAAAACATTATAATTGTAAAATTGAATGTACTTTAGGCAAATTTATGATGGAAGGTAATCAAAATGTATTGCAGTATCTATTTAATGCAGGAGCAGGGAGTCGTAAGTCTAGTGGCTTTGGAATGCTGGAGTTAATATTGAATTAATTATATAATAATAACTATATAGGTGGAGTTAAATATTGACAAATTAAGCATTATGTTGCCACCTATAAACATGCAAAGTATATAGATAGATTTTGGTAAGAAGGAGGGGAAAAAATGAAGACTAACATTGAGAATCATCTTTTGGGATACGATACCAGACTGGAAACTTCAGACTGGCGGTATAGTGGGAGTGTAATTGGACTAATAAAGTATTTTGATTTTCTTGGAAGAAAAACAGGTAAGGAGTTTTACAAACAGGAAGAGGAAGGTATTCTTTACTTTAGCGGGGATATAACAGAAGAAAGATATCTTGAATTTGCAGAAGATTATTTTGCAGACGAGATGCACCATAAAAAGGTGGAGGAATGGCTTTTAAAGGAAGACTTTACTGATGAAGACATAAAGTCTATTAATGAAAGGCTTGCAGGAAGTATGTCCAACACAGTAATGAAAAATATTTTTTCAAAAAATAAGTTTAATGGCAGTAACAAAGATGAAATTTTGAAATTAATTGAGCAAAATAGAAAAATAATTATAAAAGAAACCTTTCGTAATAAAAAGAACCTATATGCCAATTACGGTAATACTAATCTATTTCTTAACTTTGAAAAATTACCTCATTGCAGACTTGTAAATTATAACGTGGATGAAGGAAGAAAGAGTAAATCCTTGGCATATCAATTTGATACAGAGACTTTCGTAAATGAAGACTGTATTGAATTTGATTTCATACCTTTTGCATTTACCAATACAAGAGAAGCATTATTTATTAATAACAATTTTACAGTTAAGCAATTATTGCAAACTCATCAAAAACTAAACGGTATTATTAAAAATGAGATGGATCAGGAAAAAGGAAACGCAAAAGCCGCCCTTTTTGGAGCAATTATTGAAAGTGCAGATTTCATTGATTTTGATGTGGAAGTAATTATTAAAAACAGGGAATATGCATTTTATGAAACCATGTTTATAAGAAAAGATGCCATTAAAATATTACGTTGTTTAAAAGATAAAAAGGCAGCTTTTTCATTTGCCTATAAACGTGGTGAGAATGATTATATTAATATTCAAAATGAAGTGGTTCATCATATTCTAAATAATATTTTATTAGATGACTTAATTGAAATGTTTTTAAAGGAAAAAGATCGGAATTATCATTATCTGATCGATAGGTTTATTGAGATTAATTTAAAAATAAAGGGAGGAATGGATATGACAGGGGACATGAAGTCAGCATTTGCTTGTGCAAAAGAAGTTGTTAAAGTTTTTATTGAAAGAAAACAGGAAAATAAAATTGATACATACAGACAAAAATTAATCAGTGCAGTTGTATTTCATGATTATGACAGGACATGTGAGATTTTACTACAATTATCGAATTATTCGGGGGTAAGCTTTAGCTTTGCCTATCCTTTATTTGAAGATTTTGAATCTCATAAGGAACTTGCATATACATTTATTAATGCTTTAGAAAAGAATAGTGATAAAAAAGGGAAAGGGGATAATGAATAATGAAAAAAAGTACAATTACATTAACAGTTGTGGCTAATATGACAGCCAATTATGGAGAAACGCTTGGAAATATTGGAGGCATACAAAAGGTTTTTAAAAATAGGAAGGTATATGGAATACGAAGCAAAGAAAGTCTTAAAAATGCTATTATGACCCAAAGTGGCTTATATGATGATTTACAAACCACAGTAGATGGGGCTACTCAAAAGTTGGTAACAGAGGAATTAAATGTTACTAATTGTAAAGCTCTTGAGGGTGGATATATGAGTACAAAGGGCATTACATATATAAGAAAAAGTTCTTTTTATGTTACAGATGCTATTTCATGTGACAGTTTTGTAAATGAAACAAGATTCCATAATAATTTATACCTTGCAACTAATTTTGCAAAAAATAATGACCTAAATGTTCAAAATGATGCGAAAAAGACTGGTTTAATGCCATATCAGTATGAGTATGATAAATCCTATAAAGTATATAGTATTACCATAGATTTAGATATGATTGGTAAAGATGAAAATTTCTCTGAAAATGAAGCTTCAAATGAAGAAAAGGCAGAGAGGGTTATTGCATTATTAAGTGCAGTTGAAAATCTTAGCTTAGTGGTAAGAGGAAATCTTGATAATTCAGAACCGATTTTTGTTGTAGGAGGATTTTCACCAAGAAAAACCCACTACTTTGAAAATGTTGTAAAAGTAGAAAATGAAATTCTTAAGCTTTCAGAAGATTTAAAGGAAAAATTATCAGAAGGTTTTATGGCAGGACTCCTTCAAGGGGGTACATTTGCTAATGAAGAAGAAGTGATTCGCACCTTAAAACCTATGGGAATTAAAGGTTTTTTTAAACAATTAAAAGAGGAAGTTAAGAACTATTATCAAGGATAAGTGAAAGGCGTGAACATTTATGGAAGCTTTAAGAATTGTACTATTTCAAAACAGTGCCAATTATAAAAAAGAAGAAACCGTTGATAATAAAACGACCTATCCTCTGCCTCCATTATCGACTGTAATAGGAGCATTACATAATGCCTGTAATTTTAAAGAATATCATCCAATGGATATTAGCATACAGGGAAAGTATGAAGCTATGATTAGAAAACCTTATACTGATTATTGTTTTTTAAATTCTACTCAAGACGATAGAGGGATTCTTGTAAAAATGAGAAATGCCAGTATGCTGTCAACAGCATTTGATAAGGTTGCCAGTGCAAAAAAATCTCAGGGAAATAGTTTTAGACAAAGAATTACCATTCAGGTGATTAATGAAAATTTACTAAAGGAATATTGTTATTTAAAGGAGTTAAATGATAAAATTAAGGAATTTAAGGATAATCGCATAAAAGCTGTAAGTGCTTTGCTAAAAAAAAGAAAAAAGAGATTAGCTGATAAAAAATCTAAACTTGATAAGAGTTCCAGCCAATTTAAACTGGTTGATCAAAGAGAAAAAGAATTAAAACAAATGGAAAAAGATATTAATCAAAGGCTTAAAGAATATGAAGAAATTTATTATAAAAAGCCTATTTCTCAGTTTAAAACCTTAACTACTTCCTTAAAATATTATGAGATTCTCACAAATGTGGAATTGATAATACATGTATCTAGTGATAAAGAAACTTTAGAGGAAATTAAAGAACATATTTATGATTTGAAATCCATTGGAAGAAGTGAGGATTTTGTTGAAGTGAGGGAGGTTTCATTTGTAACTTTGCACGAAGAATCAAAAAAAGAAGTAGAAAGTAATTATTCTTCTTATATTGATTATAATTTAGTAAAAGAAGATGGAGTTTATTATCGAATGCGAAATGGAATTGCTGCAAATGGTACAAAATATTATTTGAATAAGAAGTATACCATTATAGATAATAAAAGAAAGTTTGAAAAAAAGAAAGTACTTTATATTTCTAAGTTTAGTGCAGAAGAAGCGTGTGAGGGATTATATTTTGACAAGGTCAATGAGGATAAAACTTATATAGTTAATCTCTTATAATGTGGTTAGATTAAATTCTTTGTGTATCCAACGCATTGCCATTTAGATACTGCCCCCTCAGAAAAACATTATAATTTATAAAAAAATCAGATAAGCCAAACATTCCAATGAGCCTATGAAAAAGCATCATAGTCTCATTTCCATGGCTTATAATGATTTTTTTCATAAATTATAATGTTTTTCTGAGGGAATATAGTTTGTAGAGGCAAAGCTGTCTTAGAATACTAATCTCATGGTATTTTGATTCAATGCCCTATCTCATAAAGTAAAGTACTTTAAAATCTTCCATAGTAAGAACTTCATCAGGTATATTTGTAACTAGCACTCCATCCTCTGTTTCTGTAAGAGGAAAGCGTATTACTCTTAATTTATAGGTCTTATTTTCCCATTTATATCAACCCACCTATCTCCATAAGGTGCATTAAAAAGTCCTATTAAAAGAG
>JAVBPB010000021.1:0-25826 GCA_031549965.1 Mobilisporobacter sp.
TCACTTAAATAAGATTTATTTTTAAAATAGAATTTACAATATTTTTTAAATGGATTTAATTTTTTAAAATAATTTAATTTCAATGAAACACCCCCATTTTATCAATAAAAAAATATATCTATATTATACAATATTATTTTACTTATTTCTACTAAAAGATTTTTATAGTGCTTAAGTATTTTTTTTAAATTGATTTTTTGTCTATTAAAAAATAATGTTTTATGTTATAATTTTATTCGAACAAGATTTATTAAAAATATTATATGTTCAAAACTTGATTACATAAAATTAAAAAATGTGAGGTTATTATGAAGAATGGATTTGACCATAAAAAATATATTGAAGAGCAGTCAAAATATATTTTAGAAAGAGTTCATGAATTTGATAAGCTTTATTTGGAATTTGGAGGTAAACTTATTGCTGACTTACATGCTAAAAGAGTTCTTCCAGGTTTTGATGAAAATGCTAAAATTAAGCTTTTACAAAAATTAAAGAATAAGGCTGAAATAATTATTTGTGTTTATGCAGGAGATATTGAAAGAAACAAAATTAGAGGTGATTATGGCATTACATATGATATGGATGTTTTGCGTTTGATTGATGATCTTAGAACTTTTGAGCTTGATGTTAATAGTGTGGTTATTACCCGTTTTAGCGGACAACCTGCAACTACAGTTTTTATAAACAAATTAGAAAGAAGAAATATTAAAGTTTATAAACATGGTAATATTTCTGGATATCCTACTGATGTTAATACAATTGTAAGTGAGGAAGGATATGGACAGAATCCATATATTGAAACGAATAAGCCTATTGTAGTTGTAACTGCACCAGGGCCTGGAAGCGGTAAACTTGCAACTTGCTTAAGCCAACTATATCATGAATTTAAGCGTGGTAATTCTGCCGGATATTCTAAGTTTGAAACATTTCCTGTGTGGAATCTTCCTCTAAAACATCCTGTTAATATTGCATATGAAGCTGCTACTGTTGATTTAAATGATGTTAATATGATGGATTATTTTCATTTTGAACATTATAATACTGCTGCTGTTAATTATAATAGAGATTTAGAGATGTTTCCTGTTGTTAAACGTATTATAGAAAAAATAACTGAAAAAGAGTCAATTTACAATTCTCCTACTGATATGGGGGTAAACCGTGTAGGTTTTGGTATTATTGATGATAATGTGGTTAAATATGCAGCTAAACAAGAGATTATCAGAAGATATTTTACTACCAGATGTGACTATAAAAAAGGTCTTGCTAATATTGAAAATTTAAATAGTATTAAATTAATTATGGAAGAACTTAATCTTAAAGAAAATGATCGTATTGTAGTAGAGCCAGCCAGAGCCTATGCCAATGAACTTAAATTAAATTCAGGAAAAAGTGATATTTTCCCTGTTATAGCTTTGGAACTTGAAGACGGCAGAATTCTTACAGGAAAAGGTTCTGATATTATGCATGCTTCCGCTGCCTTAATTCTTAATGCCATTAAAATGCTTGCTAATATTTCGGATGAAATGCACTTAATTTCACCTGTGATTTTAGAACCTATTGTTAGTTTAAAAGGTGTTAATTTAAAATATCAAAGCACTGCTCTTAATTTAGAAGAAATTTTGATTGCCTTAAGCATTTGTGCCGCAACAAATCCTGTTGCAAAGGTTGCTCTTGACAAGCTTCCTTTACTTTCTAACTGTCAGGCTCATTCCACAGTTATGTTATCAATTAATGATGAACAGGCTCTTAGAAAGCTGGAAATTGACATTACATGTGATGCTGAATATCCTTCTGAAAACTTATACTATAATTAATTTAACTTTCTCTTTCCTATTTTTTAAATAATTAAAGCTTGGTAACAATCGTTGTTATTCGCATCTAAATACAAATAAAAAATCATAGAATATATTAGTTTTAAAATAATAACTATATATTCTATGATTTTTTATTTTTTTTAAGATATATTTTTATTTTTTTTATTTCTCAATTGTTTCTTTTTTTACAGTCTCTTCTCGGATAACATCTTCTTTACTTATTATATCACTGGTTTCCATGTCTTTAACTTCTTGCTCTTTAATTACTTCTTCTTTAGTTACTACTTCCTTTACCTCTTGTACTTTTTTGTTATTCTCACTTTCAAGTCTGAAATATGTTGCACTACTAATTGAAATTTCTCTGTTTATTTGAGCTACATATTTTCCGCCTTGTTTCCATTTCCAATTTTGTTCTATTAAAACCACTACATCACTTTTTACTTCTTTAACAATTGCCCAATGGGTTGTGGAACGGCTGGTATTAATAGCTACTATGTCTCCAATTCTTGGTGAACTTACCTTTATAAACTTGTCCCCTGATACTACAGGCGTTCTATTATAAAAAAGGTTCATTGGCGTAACTCCATACATTGTTTTATAATATTTTTTTATGTATGCCGCACAAGAATATGTTGCACTACTTCCATCTGTTGAACCTGGCCTGTATATTGCGTCAACTCCATTTAAACTGTCAACTGCTTGTCCTTCTTTAGTTAATGTAACAAGTTCTTTATCTGCTGCAAATGTGTATGTATAGTTAAAATTAAAAACAAAAGTAAATGCCATTATTAATATGATTAATTTCGAAATTCGTTTATTCATACAGACCAACCTCCAAATAAGTTATAAATGAATTATAACACATTTATAACTTATTTGCAATCTTTTTTAACATTTACTTAACAATTATTTAATATTTGTTATCCAATTTTCTTAGTTATATCCAAGTTTTTAATTACAGTTTTAGTAATCTTTATGGTTAATTCCTGAAAACTGTCAAGTTTTATGTAACCTTCTGTCATTTTTAGTTTATCAACAATTTCTTGTATTGCCTCATTTGTTAAATGTACGGTGTCATAATCTGGCCCATAATAGATTTTTGATTCTTGTGCACACTTAAATTGAATGGTTTGAGTGTCTCCAATGAGGGTTACTATTTCACCCTTTAATATTTTATTTGTTAATAATCTTTTAATATCTAGTACATGTATTGCACCAATTGACAATATTTTGGGTACTATCTTGTCTTTCTTTCCAAATATTCTTTTTAGAAGATGTTCTTTTTCTTCTTTATCAAATAAGTATAGATTTTCCATTATTATTCCTTGGCTTTCAACTTTTTCATCGTAAGTTATGTTATTATCTGTTTCCAAACTATTTCCTCCTTACTGTAAATTATTATTTTATATTTTGGGTATAGTATTTTACAAAAACACAAATATCTTTATTAATTTTATATTATTTTGATGTTTTACGCAAGACTATTTTTACATATACTGGATGTTCTATAAAATCAAAATGTGGAAGATAGAATTAATTCAACCTTCCACAAGTTTTTCACTATTATATTGTGCTTATAATGTTTTTCATTATTACCTTTTAGTATCTGGCATACCTTCTTCCAGATGAGACTTTTTGCATGTACTTCTCTTTGGTTGCTAAACCTCCTCTAATATGCCTTTCTGACTTATTAACATCCAAAACTATCCTTGCCTGTTTTGCTAAAGTTGGGTTAATGAACATAAGCCTTTCAGTTACGTCTTTATGTGTGGTCGTTGGTTATTAGAACGTTATTGGAGAGACCTATGTCGGAGAATAGTTTTAGGTATACATCAACTTGTCCATTTTCGTCTACTTCTATTTTTTCTATGACTCGGTTTAGTAGTGTGTTTGTGATGTTTTCTCCTGAAAGGGCTTTTTCTATGTCGTTGAAGGTTTCTAGTAGGATGTTTTTTAGTAGGTCGCTTTTGCTAATGTTGTTCTGTACTAGTTTTAATTCTTCGGTAAGGTTGTCTACGGTAATGTTTAGTTCTTTGGTTTTTTCTTTTAGTTCTTCTATTGTGATGATTTCTGCGGTGTACATTTCCATGTATTTTTCTTTGATTTTTTTGGTTTTAGATAGTTGTGAAGTTAGGTCTTTTTCTGATAATTGATTTTCGTCTTTTGCTTTGTACTGACGGTTAAATTCATTGATGATATCTTGTATAACTTTGGGCTTATTTTTTAGAATGCTTGTAAAATACTCTCTGATTGCTGTAAGCATTTCTTCTTCATCTATTACAGTTTTATTGTTACAATAATCTACGCCATGACTGTTACGACCTGTGCATAGCCATTTGATGTAGGTATTTTGGTACTTACGGACTTGTCTTCTAAAGGTGGAGTTACAACATTTACATTTTATTAGTTTACTGAATACATGTTTATCACTGTTACGTTCTCCTGTACTTTTAAACATGTCTGATCTGCTTTCCATAATCCGTTTTGCTTTATTAAAGGTTTCTTCATCAATAATTTTAAGTTCTGGCTTATGAGTGACATTCCATGCACTTTCTTCTTTTGTTTTTCTTTTTCCTGTAAGGAAATCTTCTACTTCTTCTTTTCCGTTTATGATGTTACCTATATATATCTCATTTGTTAATAATCTTGAAATAGCAATTTGTGACCAATTGCAGTTTCTCTTTGTTTTTATATTTTCTTTGTTTAGTGTTTCTGCTATTTTGTTGGCTCCGATTTCTTCTTTGGTGTATAAATTAAAAATTCGTTTAACTACATTTGACTCAAATTCGTTTATATTTAGATTAAAGTAGTCATCTGGTATTTTATCATAACCATAGATGAAGTTTGGAACACGACCTTTTTCTGCGTTTATTTTTTTGCCAAATTTAACACGTTTTGAGGTATTGGCACTTTCCTCTTGGGCTATTGCACTAAGAAGCGTAAGGGTAAATTCTGAACTGTCTCCTGTTGTGTTATTATAATTGACAAATATTACTGCTATGCCAAGTGATTTTAATTTTCTAATGCTTGTTAAGAAATCAACCGTATTTCTTGCTAAACGTGATATGTCTTTTACAAGTACGGTGTCAAACATTCCACGATTTGCGTCTGATAATAACCTTAAGAGTTGGGTACGGTTTTTTATTTTTGTTCCGCTTTTTCCTTCTTCTGGATAGATGTGAACTAGATTGTAATTATTCTTTTGTGCATATTCAGCGAAGAACTTTTGTTGTGATTCTAGGCTGTCTAGCTGTTCATCTTTGTTTGTTGATACTCTGCAATAAGCTACTGCTCTCATTTTATTCACCACCATTTTTCATTTCTAATACATCTATAACTATAATTCAATTGTATTGATATGTCAAATAGAAGTTTTTATATATAGAAAACCCATAGATTTCTCTATGGGTTTAATTTGATTTATTTATCCTCTAAGCAGTTAGTTGACTTTCTTTTAGCTGTATAACCTTTTCCAATGGGAGTCCAGTTGCTTCTACTATTTTCTCTACTTCTAACCCCATTTTTATTAAGTTTTGTGCAATTTGAACTGTGATTTCATTTTTAGCTCTAATTTCAGCTTCTTCTGTTAGAGTATTAATTTATCAGATATCATTTTATGTGCACCTTCCTCTTTAAACTTTTTAATTTCACCATAAAGATTCTCATATGCTTTAGCATTTTCTTTTGATATATTTTTAGCAATCTCATTGTACCTCTACTATCTTATATGCAATTTCACATCTTTTTTTATTATGTGCAATACCAAGGCAAAGAATCATTCCATTTAATCCTGCATAATACTTTTGATTTAAAATTTGTTGTAACGCTTCCTCTTTTAATTTAGCAGTTTCTTCCCCTTGCTTAAATTCTATAACTATATGCATATTCTCTGCAATCAAGGACTCAAGAAGAATATCGTACCTACCAAATCCTGCTTCCAAATTGCTAGTGACTTTGTAATATTTCCTCAAAGACATACACATCCCTAAAAATAACATATGATAAGCATTTTCTTTCCCATCAAAATAACTTGTACAGCTAAACACAATCTTTTCATATATTTTTAAAAAATCTTCTACTTCTCCATGTGTCAAATAGTTAAACATTTCTCGTAAATCATCGTCTTGTATATTTGCCTGTTCTGCAACTATCTTTTGAAATTCTGTAAAAACTTCCTCATTTGGTATCTTTACCTTCATGTAGTCATAATCAATTTGCTCTTTAACTGTAATATAACCTGAATTCATAAGTAATCCCCATAAGGTACTATTATTTTGCAATTCAAGAAATGATGTTTCAAGATTAATCCCTACCAATGTGCTACCATAAATTGTAAGTTCTTCGAATTTACTTTTAAATGAAGGCTCGGCATCAGCTAAAGCTTTTTTCACCAAATAATTAGTAGATGTATTAATCCAATAATTCTTTAAGGCATGACTTTCTGCGTAATTTAAGACAGACCATGGATTATACACTTCTTTATTAAAAAATAAATATCCATTGTATTTTTCCTTTATCATCTGATTTAATTCTAAACCATAATACCTTAAAAGCTCTTTTGTTTCAGAAGTTGTTAAACCAAAATACTCACAATAACGCCGATCTATTACTGAATAAACTTTAATATTATTTAGCTTGGAAAATATACTTTCTTTGGCAACTCTTTGAATACCAGTAAGTAACACTTGTCCAAGTTTTTCATTCCCTTTTAGAGCTAAACCATAGAATACAGAGAAAAAATCACTTAATTCTTTACGATATCCATTTTCATAGCTGCTTAATATTGGTTGGTCATATTCATCTATTAATAGAACTGGTGTAATATTGAAATAATCATGCACTACTCTTATTATTTCATCTAAAAAAGAACGTATTTCACTAAAAGAAGCTGACTGATTTTGAAGTAATAATAAATTATGATAAAAGATACTTACATAAACATCCGACTTGTCAATGTCTTTACCAAAGACATTGCTATACCTTACATATTCCTTTAATAATTCTTTCATTAAACTTAATCTAAGATCCTCTTGTGTTTTTCCAGTACAATCCTTAAAAGAAAAGAATATTACTGGTCTTTTATTTATTTTGTCTGCATATTCTGTCTCCATAATTTGAAGACCCTCAAAAATGTTCCTGCTGTCCTTGGTAATATCAAAAAATTCTCTAAGCATTGTCATATTTAATGTTTTCCCAAAGCGTCTGGGGCGGGTAATCAATGCTACCGTATCTTGATATTCAATAAAGTCTTTTATCATTAATGATTTGTCTATATAATACCAATTCTTTTCACGTATAGTCAAAAATGAATCATTTCCTATAGGAAGTATCTTTTTCATTTTTCTTTTCCCTTTCTATTTATTTAATGTATTTAAACACGAAGCAATATTGATTTAACAAAGTATATGTATAAAAATTACTTTTATATAATTTAATTATATTACCTAGTATTTTTTATTTACAAGTTTAATTAAAAATATAATTCAATTGTATTGATATCTCAAATATACGTTTTAATTATAAAGAAAATCCATAGATTTCTCTATGGATTTAGTTTATTCTTTTAGCTCTAAGCAGTTAATTGGCTTTCTTTTAGCTCTATAACCCTTTCTAATGAAAGCCCCGTCGCTTGTGCTATTTTTTCTACTTCTATCCCAATTTTCACCATGTTCAATGCAATTTCAACAGTTTTCTCATCTTTTGCTCTAATTTCAGCTTCTTCTGTATAAAGTATTAACCTATCTGATATCATTTTATCAACACCTTCCTCTTTTAACTCTTTAATATCACCATAAAGATTTTCATATAAAATCTTTAATAAATTTATTAATACTTTGGAATCTTCATAGCTAATGTAACCTTTATTTTTATTTTCTTCAATTGTTTTAATTATGTCAATTTCAATTAACTTTTTTAATGCTTTAGCATTTTCTTTAGATGTATTTTTAGCTATCTCACGCCTTAATTTTAGTAAATATAATGGCAATAGTATCACCATATGTTTATTGTTTAATTCTTCAGCACTATAGCTTAAAAATTTCATGGTTGGTATCTTATATTCAATTTTGCCTTGCTCTAAAAAGTCCATTTCTAATATTACTTCATCAGGAGTTTTTGAATTATGCTCTAAAAATATAATTTTAGATTCTGGGAATTTTAATCTTATTCTACCATCACTAATTTTTTTATACTTGATGGCTTCTTGATAACTATAATCAAACACTCTAAGTACCATTGATTCATCGTTACTAATTTGAACCTCCATATGAAATTTTTCTGTATTATTAATAGTTAATATTGTGTCTGCAATGGTTTTCTCTAATTCGTCTGTAATACTTTCAGTCCAATTATAAATTATTTCACTATCAATTGGAAAATTCTTGTCAAATAATCCATTGATAAAGTTTATAACAGCTACGTTAGAAAGGGTTAATATTCTTTTAAATATTTTATCATATATTGATACAATGCCTTCTGACATGATTACCTCCTTATTATTGTACCTAATGTGCTTAATCTTCTCTTATAAGTTGGTAATGATATGGCTTTATGTGCTTATACTTATAGTATAAGCTTATGTTTTAAAACTGTCAAGCCGTCTCATTTTCCAATTGTAATTTTTTGTTTATTATTTGACAAGCCATGTTTTCAGCAATTATCTTTGTTAGAAATTTAGCAGTTTCTTCATTGGTATTAGGATTATGAAATGTTATATGTATGGCTTGTCTATTACTTTTTTTACCCAAATAATTGCCTCCTTTGATAGATTTAATTAAGTATATTAGGTTGTGGTTTAATATATGCTAGTATCGAAGTTTTTTTATTCAGTTGTGATTTAAATTTTTCCTCCTTGAACAAACCTTTTTAATTATCGAAATCACATCGTCCAGTAATCTATATTCGGATTGTAACGTCTACTTGATTTTTGTCAACTATTATGTAAAATAAATATAATAAATTTCGATATTCTAAAAAAAGGTGAAAATATGGATTCAGTTTTTAAGGTTTATATAGATAATGGATTTGAGTATTTTGAATATGAAATGGAGTGAATTAAATATAAAGAATATTTTATGTATTTGATTATCAAGAGGAATTTTGTGAATGGTCTGAATAGGCAAGAGATATGAGGGATAAGTGCATTGAGGAGAAAATGGAGTTTGATGTTTTTGTGGAATGGTTGAAATTTTAAATTTAGTTGCATTTATGAATATGAAAAAGTATTAGTTTTTCATATTCATGTATATTTATAATAATTTATTTTAAAAATGTAACTATTAAAATTAGTTTTTTTAGTCATTTTTAAATTTATACCTTAAATGACTTCATTTTAATGTATTATTATAATATAGAAAAAGTTAATCTCTATATCAAATTACCTTAATTGCAGATATGTCCAATTATTTCAATTCCTCACTCCATATTTGAAGGTACCGAACGTTATTTGAATATGGCTATATCTATGACATTTTCCATTTATATCAATAATCTTTTCATTATATTGATAATTTAAAATTCACTACTAATTTTATCTAAGTTTTGCAATTCTGCTTAATTTATCAAGAATATACACTTCCTCTACAAAATTATTGTCTGATTTCCCTCCAGTTTCGATATTTGCTACTTTTTTAATTAAATTCTTCCTTTTTACCTCTTGTATTTTGTTGATTTCCCCTATTAAATCTTTTACTAAACTAAAAATAGTAGTTATTGTGCCTATTCCGGGCAAAATCCCTGAACCTGACAAAATATAATGCAAAGCTTTTTCATTTAATGATTGTTTTTCTTCACCTAATTCTGCAATCACATTATTAAAGTCAGAAATACGAGTTTTCCTTTCAATATCTTTCATTTTTTCTAAATCACATAATATGTGCTTTAATGTTTTAGGAGTATTATACTTAGCTGATTTGTCTAAAAATTTACTTATCTTAACTGTATTATCAACGTCTATCATCCTTATAGCATTTACATCTCTAATCATTAATTCAGAGTATCGATTAAGTTGCTGCTGTTCATCCTTTGTAGAATAATTATACAAGTTAAGTACATTTCCTAAAATTGATGCCACGCCTTGGTCTGAATATATGGATGAATCCTTATTCCTTTGATTAAATGGAAAATATGTAGCCTTAAGTGCTGTTGCAATATGAATATTACTTGCATTAACTGTTAACTCAAATGAAATTTTTTTTGAGTTTTCGTCTTCTGCATTAATATAATCGAATAGCTTGTTTGCACCTAATGTTGGAATCTTGAGAGTGCTATACGAATTAAGTAATTCATAACTTGCTAACTTCGCTTTGAGTGGCCACACTAGCCACTCTGCGAACATATTTTTATTATTGTCTTTACTTAATTTTAAATCATTATATATTTGGAACAAAATTTCAACAGAATTTCCAAAAGAAGAAATAAAGTTTTTCTCCATTTCGCAAAGATACATGGCAATTAATGCATTAATTCCACGTTTACTTATTACTGAATTATTATTATGTTTGTACAATTCATTTAATATCTCATCATCATATCTAGATTCAGTATTTGGTAATAATACTACAAGTTTATTTTGTTCAACCATACTGATTAAATCCGATTTTGTTAAGTTTTGTTTTTCCATAAATTTATAAATGTTGTTTTCCAAAGGAAAAGATATATAGGTTGTATCATACAATAGCATATTACTCCTTAAATTGATAAATATATTATCCCATACACTAAAGTCTAAGTAACATTTTGACTTGCCAGCATCATAAAAGAACAAATCATTTCTAGTAAAATCACCTGTATATATACCTTCAACTTTCGAAAACCAAAATTCCGAATCTCTCTTTGAAAATAAATACTTTTTATCTGTACATGCCAATTCGACATTTGGAGTATAAAATAGTGGTTTTCCATTTGATTTTATTTTCACAACCTTGACATCAGTGATACCAACTTTCATATCCATTATAAATTCTTTGATAGAGTGTATATATGTATTATTAGTATTTTCATCAACTTCAATGATAGAAATAACACCATTACTATGCTCTACACTACATTTTAATATATTTACTTCTGGAAATCTACTTACTATCAAACTATTAAACATCTCATAATTTAGAAATATACCCTCATGGTTATAAGCAATGTTATTAAAGTCTATAGAGCGTATATGCTTCACATAATTTAGCGGTTTTTCTAGTTTAATTTTAATCATATACGCAATTGGGCGTATTTGATTATTAAAATAATCTTCAATCTCAAGAAATCGCTCGGTAAAATTCTCAAGAACTATCTCATGATGATATTCTTTGATTTCATATATGTTCGTTTTCAATCCTAAAAATATTTCTCTTAACTTCAAATCTGCACGTTTAACTACACCATCATTAAATGACATATATCTCCCCTCCTTTTTATATATAATTGTAATAAAATAAGTCTCCCATTATTCTCCCAATTGGCACTTGGAAACTCTTCTCATTATAGCCATAGTATGAAGATTACATATATAAATATAATTATTCATTCTTTATTAAAACAGTTATAAAATTCACCAAATTATGACATAAGTATATCATACACAAAAGGTCTTTTCAATATTAATATCTCTCATATTCTTCCTCATACTCTAATATATTCTGTTATTCCTGATATTTTTGCATAATTTGTCTTTTTTAATCATTAGGTATAATCATAATAACTTTTCTCATCTTATAACGTCTACTATACAAGTCATCGTTTGTATTCTTTAACGTCTGACACAAGTTAGTAAGATTAAGCTTTTCTTGTTTATAATAATCTAAATTACTTTCCATTTTTTTAATTTCTTTACCTGATAATTATTTTTGTAATAAAAAAACACAGTATATAATTGTCTGTGTTTTAGATCTAATATGAATTTTTATTTTACTTTTAAAACTTCTTACCTAATCGTTACTTTTAATATAAAAAATCAATTAATTGGATATATATAAAGTCATATTCATCTGAAAATTTACACATCCTAAATCGAGGACTTTTTCAATTCTCTCCCAAACCTTAGCATTACCAAGCTTCTCCCAATATCTCACCACAATCGTAAACCGTTCTATTAACTTACATCCATATGAATAGTAGATTTAGAAATACCAAAATGCTTCGCTGCCTGACGTACTGTCGAATTAGTTTCAATAATATAATTAGCGATATTCACTGCTCGCTCTTCTATGTAGCCTCTCAAAAGAATCCCCCTATGTAATACTTCAGACTAAAATTTACCTCTTTTAGCTGAAAATTCGTTTTTTACATTGTATTCATTGAGGAATTGGTTTAGTACATCATATTATTAAATTTAGTCTTTTACTATAGTATTAATACCTCTCTCATTTGCAAATTATCTATATTAGAATTAGATTTACAGAAATAATCAAATCTAGATTTCAATATTCCAATACACTTGCATCTTAATATCAACACTTCTGTAACAGTAATTTTCACAACACTGATTGTAAAATAATTAAACCTTGAATTGTTTCTACTCAATTGCACACTTATATTTCCATCAAGACTTCAAAATACATAGATACCTTCAAAAGCTAAAACTACCCTATCAAGAATTGTAACTCTATAATTCTACAAACTTCTTGCCGAATCTTTAAACTAAATTCAAAAGTTTTTCTTGTGTATTTATAGTACTTTCTGCAATAAAACATAAAAACTCATCAATATCTATTGGATTTAATTTAGCACGTTTTAATGAACACTTATACTTATCATTAACTTCAAAAGGTATAATAATTCCACCATATTTATTATTAATCAGTATCAAATTCATTATTAATATTCCTATCTGATCATTTCCTTCCTTAAAAGGGTATATATCGTTTATTCTTTTACAACACATAGCAGCATATTCAACAGGATGCAACAAGTTTTTTGAATATTCCATTTGTTTAATAAAATGCTCCATTAGATGAGGAATATCTTTTACATCTGACTCTGCATAAACACCTGCTTCTTCTTTACATAAATCTATATATATTAATTCATGAAACTTTTTTATAATGTCTTCACTAATTATCAAATTTTCTATTTTAGAGACTTCCAATAAATATCTAAATGCATTTTCATATCCAGCTCTTGTATTATAATTATCAATATCTTTTTTTAAATTACTGCTCATATAATTTTGTAGCATTAAGTAATCAAAAATACTTTTCCTTTTATCCAATTCACTAATAATTTCTTCAAATTCATTCTTATTTTTATCTAATTTTAAAAATAATTCTTTAAGCGTCATAGAACTCCCTTTCATTTTATAATTTATGGATATACAAATCTAAAAAATAAATTTACAAAACTCTACTTTGTTTAAAACTTAACTCTCCCCAAATGCTCGTTGTTAGGCTGTAAGCTTTCACTTGTTACTTTTCATAGCCTAACAACTTACATATTGGGGAGTTTATAGACAAAATCAATTAATCCAATTTTAAATATTAAATTAAAAACTTTTTTTTAAAAGATTCCCAGAACTAGACACCCCTATACCAACTGTGGATACATTATGTAAAAGTGCTGAAGTACCTGAAGAAATAAGTTGTCCTAATGATAATGCTAACAATCCTGTATTGAACGAAAGTATAAACAAATAATTATTATTAATTCTTTTTGTAAGGGAATTAGATAGCAACTTTAATGCTATAATATTTTCAATGTCATCTGAAAGTAAGGCAATATCCGAAACTTCTCTTGCAATGTCTGAACTGTTTTTCATAGATATCCCAACATTAGCAGCCGATAAAGATGGAGTATCATTAATACCATCTCCAACCATTACGACAATATCACCATTTGACTTTAAACTTTCAATATAATCGGCTTTTTGTTCTGGTAAAAGACTAGCCTTATATTTATCTATGCCAAGTTTTTCTGCCACATTTTTTGCAGTATTTTCGTTATCACCTGTAAGCATAATGACATTTTTAAATCCAACACCTTTAAGCTTTTTAATAGTACCTGCGGCTGATTCTCTGATTGGGTCTTCGATTAATATTAATCCTACTAGTTTATTATCAATGGCTAGGTAAAGGCTTGACTCTGTTGTAATCTTTTTATCAATATAATCAAGAGTTTCTTCATCTGCATAGACATTTTCGTCTTCAAAAACAAAATGTCTGCTTCCAATTAAAACTCTTTGATTATTAAGCTTCGAAGCTATGCCATGGGCAATTATATATTCGACCTGACTATGTTCCTCCTTATGATTAATACCAAGTTCTTCTGCCTTTTTTACAACTGCCCTTGCAACTGAATGAGGAAAATGTTCTTCCAGACAGGCAGAAATTTTTAATACTTCTTCTGAGGTATATCCTAAAAATCCTATTACTTCTTTTACTACTGGCTTTGCAACTGTTAGAGTACCTGTCTTATCAAAAACTATAGTATTAGCTTTTGATAACAGTTCCAAATATTTTCCGCCTTTTACGAACACCTTGTAATTAGCGGCTTCTCTTAAAGCACTTAGCACTGAAAGTGAGCCTGAAAGCTTAATTGCACAGGAATAATCTACCACCAAAATTGAAGCTGCCTTGGCAAAACTACGTGTAAATAAATAGGTTAAAATAGAACCAATAAAGCTAAATGGTACTATTTTATCTGCAATGCTTTCTGTTTGCTTTTGAAGATCTGATTTATGTATTTCAGAATTATCTATTAACTTAATTATTTTATTTAATCTTGTGTCATTAGGTGTCGAGGTGGCTTTTATAGCTATATATCCATCTTCAACCACTGTACCTGCATATACTGTGTTACCTACAATACGTTTTACAGAAAGAGGCTCTCCTGTCATTGTTGCCTGATTTACCATTGCTTCGCCTTCTGTAATAGTACCATCAATTGGTATTAGTGTACCTGAACGCACAATTATTACATCATTAATTTTAATTTTTGATATAGGTATTTGAACTTCGCAATCCTCTGTTTTTATCCATACTGTATCGATATTTAAAGAAAGTCCCTGAGCTAGATCTTTTTTTGATTTTTTCATTGACCATTCCTCAATTAATTCACTTATAGATAGTAAAAACATAATGGAACCTGCTGTATCATAGGATCTTTGAATAAGTGCCGTGCAAATGGCAGATGCATCTAAAACTTCTACATCTATCTTCATCATAAATAACTTTTTTACTGCCTTTTTTATATATTTAAATGCATTATAAAATAATATAACATTTTTTACAGGCAGTGGTAAAAATGGGCGTATTAAGTATCTGAATGCTACTTTTTTGCCTAATGAAACTGTTAATTCTTCACTTATGTTGTTTGTATATAAGGAATTACTCAAATAGTTAAATTGTGTAAGTTCTATATCATCAACATACTTAAGCACAGTTGATTCTGTAATGTTATTATAGTTTATAAGTATTGTTCCTGTTCTTTCTGAAACAGTGCAATTTTCTATTCCTGTTTGATTTTTTAAATATTCTGATATATTATATACCTGCTCTTTTGTAAAAGCATATCGTCCGCAACTAAGTCTTATTCTTGATGGCAAACGATGTTTAACGCTATATTTCATTATTCCTGCCTGTCATCTTTCTTTGATTCGCTTTCACATTCAGTCTTGCAATCTCTATTTTGTTTTGCTTCTGCATACATATCTTCTGCTTCTTCTTTAATACTTGATAATGCATGTTCCACATCATCTTTTGCTTTTAAAAATTTTGACATAGTGCAAACTGCTGCCTTTCTTGCACTTTTGCTTTTTAAAACATTAGCAGTAACAAGGCTTGTCGCAGCTCCGCCTAAAAATATTAGTAAATTTGAACGATTACAAAAATTTTTCATATTTATTTTCTCCTTTTTTGAATTTGTTAGCATTTGCTAACCACTTTATGATATCATAAAATTACAAAAGAGTCAAGCTTATAAAGCTTTACAAAATGGTTTTAGCTTATTTCTTACTAACTATAGTATTTCATCAAAATTAGTTTAGTATTTTTTATTTCTTATGGTTTTTACGGCTAAGTAAAGTGATTCCAGTATTTATTTATTTTTGTTATTGACAAATTATAAAACAAAGGTTATTATGTAGTTAGTCTTAGGTAACTTAATCAAAACACTGCTCAAACAATGTGTAATTATATTGATTGCATAGTAACCAAAAGTTAGCTTTAGATACCAAAAGCACATAGAGAGGATGAAAAAAAATGAGCGTTGTAATTATAGGTGGTAATGACAGAATGGTATGTTTATATAAAAATTTATGCCAAAAATACGATTGTAAATTTAAGGTCTTTACCCAAATGTCTTCACATCTTAAAGAACAAATAGGTAAACCTGATCTTCTAATATTGTTTACAAATACTGTTTCACATAAAATGATAAACTGTGCCGTCCAAAATGTTAATAAAGATAAGACTCTAATAAAACGTTCTCATAGTAGTAGTTTAGCTTCATTGGAAAACATTTTGCAAAGTGTTGTTAATCAGTAAATACTTGATAAATCCCTATTTACATATACAAAACTTTATTCTTGTCCTAAGCCTTCATCTAATGTAAGGTCAAGCTTATAGCTACATATTGCTATTCCGATTTTTAAGATAAACTAAAGGCGACACGAGTGTCGCCTTTAGTTTATAAATACCTTCTAATTACCTTCTAAAATAACAGTCTCATACTTCTCAAGAATAAGCTTTTGAATCTTTTCTCTGGTTTCGGAGTTAATAGGATGTGTAATATCTCTATATTCGCCATCCCCTGCTTTCCTACTAGGCATAGCAATAAACAAACCCTTTTCCCCATCAATAATCTTAATATCATGAACAACAAATTCATTATCAAGAGTTATAGAAACCACAGCTTTCATCTTTCCTTCTTTACTAACTTTCCTTACCCTAACATCAGTGATTTGCATAATGAAACCCCCTTTAGAACCAAACTTAGGTCAGTAAATAGTTACAGAACATATCTTTCATTTTTTTCAATTACAACTTTTACCTGACCACCTTCTCCTATGTGAGTTGTATTTGCTCTGATTGTGTCTCTGCTTTCAACAATACAATTTTCAATTCTTGTATTATCTCCGATATATACATCATTTAAAATAATAGAATTCTTAATCAAACAATTATTTCCAACATAAACTTTCTTAAATAAAATAGAGTTTTCAATATTACCATTAATAATACATCCACTGGACACTAAGCTGTTCTTAACCCCACATCCCTTGTTATACTTAGCTGGTGGAAGATCATCAATCTTAGAATAAACTTCTGGATAACTCTTAAAGAAGAAATCTCTAATATCTTTGTTAAGGAAATCCATGTTTGTTTTATAATAAGATTCAACTGATGCAATATTGCTCCAGTAGCTGTCTAAGTGATATGCATAAATCTTTTTAACATTCTTGTATCTAATTAAAATATCTGAAACAAAGTCGAAGTTTTCTTCTTTTGCTGATTTTTCTATTAATTCAATTAATTGTCTTCTTCTTATTACATAAACACCAGTTGATACTAAATTAGTTTTAGCTGTTGCAACAATTGGTTTTTCTTCAAATTCTTCAATTCTTCCATCTTCATTAGTTTTAATAACACCAAATCTGCTGGCATCTTCTAATTCTGGAATTTCTTTGCAAACTACAGTAATATCAGCTTTCTTTGCAATGTGGTATTCTAATACCTTATTGTAGTCTAGCTTGTACACACCATCTCCGGATGCTATTACAACATATGGTTCGTGACTATTCTTTAAGAATCCGATGTTTTGATATATAGCATCTGCTGTTCCTCTGTACCAGAAACTGTTTTCTGCTGTGATAGTTGGTGTAAATACGTAAAGTCCCCCTTGTTTTCTACCGAAATCCCACCATTTTGATGAGTTAAGGTGTTCATTTAAGGATTTTGCATTATATTGTGTAAATACTGCAACTCTTTGTATATGTGAATTGGACATATTACTAAGTGCAAAGTCGATACTTCTGTAACTTCCAGCAACAGGCATTGCTGATATCGCTCTTTTATTTGATAATTCCTGCATTTTTGAATTATTTCCACCTGCTAAAATTATTCCAGTCGCTCTCATTTATTTTCACCTACCTTGTTTAATGTTTCTCCTCCAGCCAAATATCCGTTAGGATAATCATCTGGTTTTGTCGTACCGTTAATAGCTGTATTCTTTCCAATCTTTACATTAGGTGGAATGTAAGAATTTTCTCCTACAACTACTAGTCCAAATGAATAAATGTTAGGATCCAAAACGTTTAGAATCTCTTCTCCAACACCAAGTTCAACATTCTCACTAATTTCAACATTCTCAGCAACAATTGACTTATTAATGATGGTTCCTGCCCCAATTGAGGTATCCTTCATAATGATTGAATCTCTAATAACAGCACCAGGTCCTATATACACACCAGAGCCTATTACTGAATTATAAACTTCGCCATGAATCTCTGAACCCTCACCAACAATAGCTCTGTCTACAGAAGCGGTGTCAGATATAAATTGTGGTGGTATTGTGTCACTCTTAGTATAAATTCTCCAGAACTCTTCATATAAATTAAATTCAGGAATAATATCAATAAGTTCCATATTAGCTTCCCAATATGAACCAAGTGTTCCAACGTCTTTCCAATATCCATTGTATTCGTATGCAAATACTCTGTTTCCTCTTTCATGACAATATGGAATTATATGTTTACCAAAATCACAATTCTTTTGATCTGATAAAGTAATTAATGCATTACGAAGTATCTTCCAGCTAAATATATAAATACCCATAGAAGCAAGATTACTTCTTGGATTTTTTGGTTTTTCTTCAAATTCAGTAATTCTTCTGTCTTCATCCGTAATTACAACGCCAAAACGACTTGCCTCTTCAATTGGCACAGGTATTGTTGCTATTGTAATATCTGCATTATTTGCTTTGTGGAACTCAAGCATAATTTCGTAATCCATCTTGTAAATATGGTCACCTGATAAAATTAAAACATATTCAGGGTTATAATATTCCATATACTCTAAATTCTGATAGATAGCATTAGCTGTACCTGTATACCATTCACTGCTTGTGCTCTTTTCGTATGGAGGAAGTACTGAAACTCCACCTATATTCCTGTCTAAGTCCCAAGGAATACCAATTCCTATATGCGTGTTTAATCTTAATGGTTGGTATTGTGTAAGCACACCTACTGTATCAACTCCTGAGTTAATACAATTACTAAGTGGAAAATCTATTATTCTGTACTTTCCGCCAAAAGCAACTGCCGGTTTGGCAACTTTTGCTGTAAGTACTCCTAATCTACTACCTTGTCCACCTGCTAATAGCATAGCTATCATTTCTTTTTTAATCATGCAAATCACCTCTTGTTGTTTAATATTAATATTATATCACAATTTTAAGAAATATGAAATAAAATTTACCAAATTTCTTAAAATAATTTGTTAAATTTTTGTAAATTTAACTAAAACAAATATATTGCTATTATTTACTATTATCCTCCTTTAATTTACTTGTTTTTTACTAATTTATACTACTTTTTAAAGTTCATATTAACTTTCTTTAATCTTTTGTGAAAAAATAAACATCCTAATTTTAACATTTTTATTATTAATATAATAATTTTATATTAATAATAATTTTTATTGGATTTTTTCTATATCTTGGTTATAATACATATAGTATATAAATTTAGATAGGATGTGTTTAATATGTATAAAATTGATTTTAAAAACCCAATTTCTATTCACTTTATTGGAATAGGAGGCATAAGCATGAGTGGTCTGGCTGAAATACTACATAATGCACACTTTTCCATAAGTGGTTCAGATGCCAAAGAAAGCAAAATTACTAAGCATCTGGAAGAGTTAGGTATTAATGTATTATATGGACAAAGACCCTCAAATATTACTAAAAATATTGATTTGGTTGTCTATACTGCTGCTATTAATCCTGATAACCCAGAATATATGGAAGTAATTAATCAAAATATTCCTATGATGGATAGAGCCGAGCTTCTTGGACAGATTATGAAAAACTATGAAAATGCCATCGCCATTTCTGGAACTCACGGAAAAACTACCACTACCTCAATGGTTTCACAAATCCTTTTGTCTGCCGGTTTAGATCCTACCATTTCAGTTGGAGGTATTTTAAAAGCAATAAATGGCAATATTAGAATTGGTAACTCAGAAAATTTTGTTACTGAGGCGTGTGAGTATACCAATAGTTTTCTTAAATTTTATCCCAAAATGGCTATAATCTTAAATATAGAAGAAGATCATCTTGATTTTTTCACAGGAATTGAAATGATACGTAAATCTTTTAAAGATTTTGCCAACAGACTTCCTGATGACGGGCTTCTTATTATCAATGCAGATATAGATAGTATACCATATTTTATTGACGATTTAAAGTGCAAAGTAATAACTTATGGTTCAAAAATAGAATTTGACTATTATGCAAAAAATATATCTTACGATGAAATGGGTCATGGTAGTTATGACTTGTATATTAAGGGAGAATTTATTGACAGGATAGATTTAAGCGTTATTGGAGAACATAATATATATAATTCTCTATCAGCAATAGCTCTTGCACGAGAAATGAATATAACTTTAGATACAATAAAAAAAGGATTGCTTAATTTTATTGGTACTGACAGACGTTTTGAGTATAAAGGTGAAATTGGTGGAATTACAATTATTGATGACTATGCCCATCATCCTACTGAAATAGAAGCAACTCTTACTGCTGCTAAAAATTATCCTCATAAAACTATCTGGTGTGTTTTTCAACCTCATACCTATACTAGAACAAAAGCATTTTTAAAAGAATTTGCACTTTCCTTATCTCATGCCGATAAAATTGTATTAACTGATATTTATGCAGCCAGAGAATCTAATCCTCATGACATACATTCCAAAGATTTATTAAATGAATTAGCTAAATTAGGCAAAGATGCTTATTATTTCGATTCTTTTAACGATATTGAGAATTTTCTTCTCCAACAATGTGAGAGTGGTGATTTGTTGATAACTATGGGTGCCGGAGACGTGCTTTCTATAGGAGAAACCCTACTTGGCAGTTAGTTATCCACATTATCCACATGTTTATCAACATTTTATGTTAATAAACATGTGGATTTTTAGTTTACATAAGAATAAATGTTATTTTTAACTAATTAATCTAAAAAATGAACTATTTAAACCAATCACAGCTTGTACAACAATAAAAACATGAGTTATGTGGACTAACTTTCCACATTATCCACATTATCCACATGCTTATCAACAATTAACTTAAAATCATTGTCCTAAAGTTAACAATTAATGTATAAAATTTTACTTTCAAGGTTGCAGATTAATTTTATGTTTTCTTTTAAGACGTTATGTGCTATAATTATCTTCTACGCATATTAATTGTTAATTTTAAGGGCTTGGTGACTTATGAATGAATTAAATATATACTCAAACTTAATGTCTAATATCACTGCTATTCCCAATGTATTTATTGATACCTACATGTCCAATGCAAATGGTGAATATGTTAAGATATATTTATATCTGTTAAGACATTTAAATAATAAAAGTTCCTTGTCTGTATCTAAAATTGCAGATTTTTTTGATCATACTGAAAGAGATATAATCAAGGCTTTAAACTATTGGGAAAAGGTTAATTTAATAAAGCTTGATTATGATTGTGATAGTAATTTAACTGCGGTTACCTTACTTGAATTTATGCCACAAATAACCAAAGAAGAACCTAAGGTCTTAGATGAACCTAAAAAGTTTACTCCTGTGGCTAATCCTATCATTTCTGAAAAACCAACCTACAGCCAAAGTCAAATTAAAAAAATAACTACAAATGATGAGATGCAGCAATTACTATATATTGCTCAAAAATATCTTGGTAGAACTCTAAGTTCCACCGATTTAAATACACTAATATATTTTTACGAAGCCTTAAGTCTTTCCACCGATTTAATTATGTATCTTTTAGAGTACTGTGTTTCAAAGAATCAAAAAAGCATGAGATACATAGAAAAGGTTGCCTTATCCTGGGTTAATGATGGTATTACAACTGTAGAAAAGGCTAAGGAAAATACAAGCTTATTTAGCTCTAATTATTTTTCCGTAATGAAAGCCTTCGGAATAAATGACCGAAACCCTGTTGAAAGTGAAATGAATTTTATCAAAAAATGGCTTGAGGTATATCAATTTGATATAAATATCATCCTTGAAGCCTGTAATCGAACTATGAATCAAATACATAAACCTAGTTTTAATTATGCTGATACTATGCTTTCTAAATGGCATAGTCACCGTGTAAGACATTTAAGTGATATTTCTAATATTGATAAAGCTCATAATCAGTCTAAAGATAAAAAAGATACTCCAAAAAATTCTTTGGTAAAACCTTTACCTAAAGGATCTTTTCCTCAAAGAGAATATGAAACTAATGATTATATGGATATGGAAAAGAAATTTTTAAATTATAAAGGAAGTGATTAGTTTGCCATTAAAAAATTCTCAATATGATATAATCAGCAGAGAATATAATTCAAAACAATATAAAAATAAACGTGATTTTGATAAACGAATTTTAGAAATATATGAAAAAATCCCGGAAATTAAGGAAATTGATGAAAAAATAGCCTCTAATTCTGTTTTAGAGGCTAAAAGAATCTTATTTGATGAAATTGATTCTTTAGATGATTTAAATCATGAAAATAAATTACTATCCAAAAGAAAATCTGATCTTTTATTACTTAATAATTATCCTATTAATTTTTTGCAACCCCGTTATCATTGTAGCGACTGTAAAGATACCGGTTATATAAATAATAAAAAATGCCATTGTTTTAAACAGGCTATTGTTGATTTTGTTTATTCTCAATCCAATATAAAAAGTATTTTGGAAAAAGAGAACTTTAATAATTTTTCTCTTGATTATTATCCCAAAACATTTATTGATAAAAATTTACAAATATCCGCATATGATAATATAAAAAGGGTTGTTAGTATTGTTAAAAACTTTATTAATACTTTTGATAGTTCCTATAACAATCTTCTCTTATATGGTAATACCGGCGTAGGTAAAACTTTTTTGTCAAACTGCATTGCAAAGGAATTACTAGATAAAGCCTACACTGTAATATATTTAACATCCTTTCAATTATTTGATATTCTTGAGAAAAATAAATTTAATAAATGGGATGAAGACGAAAATATTTCTGAGCAGTTTGATTATATTCTTGATTGCGATTTATTAATTTTAGATGACTTAGGTACTGAATTAAATAACAGTTTTATAATTTCTCAATTATTTTTATGTATAAACGAAAGATATCTTCGACAAAAATCAACAATAATTTCAACAAATCTATCTTTAGCTAATTTAAATGAGCAGTATACTGAGAGAATATTTTCAAGAATTTCCAGTAATTACACCATGTTAAAAATATTTGGCAATGATATAAGACTTTTAAAGGTTTTTTCATAAATCCAAATTAATATAGAAATTTTTACATTTTTTGACCTAAAATGTGTGATGTATTACTCTTGACTAACACGTTACATAATGGTATAAATTTAGTATAAACTTATGTTACTATTTAAATCAACTTATAATATATACTAGATGGAGGAAATTATTCATGTCACATCCTGAAACACTTCAAGAAACTATTCCAGTTGGTTCACTTGGAATTATTCCCCTTGCCAGCAGCAAAGAATTAGGAGATAAGGTAAATGAGCATATTGTTGAATGGCGTAACGAAAGAGAAAGCGAGCATACTGCAACTTTAGCCTTTGCTGGCTATCAAAAGGATTCTTATATTGTAAATGCAGTTTGTCCAAGATTTGGTTCTGGTGAAGCCAAGGGATTAATAAAAGAATCTGTTCGAGGAACTGATCTTTATTTACTTGTGGATGTTTGTAATTATAACTTAACATATTCCCTTTGCGGCAAAACAAATCGCATGTCCCCTGATGATCATTATCAGGATCTAAAACGTATAATTGCTGCTGTTGGCGGTAAAGCCAGAAGAATTACAGTTATTATGCCATTTTTATATGAAAGCAGACAACATAAGAGAAATTCAAGAGAATCACTTGATTGTGCTATTGCACTTCAGGAACTAGCTAATATGGGAGTTGAAAGTATTATTACTTTTGATGCTCATGACCCAAGAGTTCAAAATTCTATTCCATTAAAGAGTTTTGAAAATGTTCAACCTACTTACCAATTTATTAAGTCTTTATTATATGCCGTTCCTGACCTACAAATTGATGCTGAACACATGATGGTAATCAGTCCTGATGAAGGTGGAATGAACCGTTCTGTTTATTATGCCAATGTACTTGGTTTAGATATGGGTATGTTTTACAAACGCCGTGATTATACAACTATTATTAATGGACGCAACCCTATTGTTGCTCATGAATTTTTAGGTACTTCTGTTGAAGGAAAGGACATGCTTATTATTGATGATATGATTTCTTCTGGTGAAAGCATGTTTGATGTTGCTAAGGAATTGAAACGACGTAATGCTCGCCGTATTTTTATTGCATCTACCTTTGGATTGTTTACCAACGGACTTGATAAGTTTGATGAATTTTATGAAAAAGGTATTATCGATAAAGTTCTTACTACTAACTTAATTTATCAACCTAATGAATTACTTGAGAAGCCTTATTATGTTAATGTAGATATTAGTAAGTATATTGCTTTGTTGATTGATACCTTGAATCATGATTATTCTGTTAGTGATTTATTAAATCCTACTGAAAAGATACAGAATTTGGTGGCTTTGTATAAGGAGAAGGGACTGTAAGGCTTTAGTTTTCCCCAAGATGTGAATAATTAGACTGTAAAAAGTCATAAGTGCAAACTTAATGACTTTTTACAGTCTTTTAGTTTCTTTTTTCTAATTTTTTCTTTCGCTCTTTCCAGTCAGGCATTAGTGTTGTTACAAAATTGTGAAATTGCTTTGAGTGATTTGGATGTATGAAGTGGGCAAATTCGTGTAGTATGACATATTCGATGCAGCTTTTGGGATATTCTATTAGTTTGCTGTTAAGGGTTATTATTCCTTTACTTAGTTGACATGACCCCCATTGTGATTTCATAGTTTTAATTTTTATTGTTGGAAATTCAACATTATATTTTTCAAATATCGGATAGATTTCTTGGGAAATCTGATTGAAAGTTTCTGCCTGCATTTGTTTTAGCCAATTATTTATTAGGTTTTCTTTTCTTTTTTGATTTTCTTTATCTTTTACTTTTAGTAAAATTATAACACCATCTGTTGTTACCGATTCTTCCTTACACTCATCTATTTTTAATGGTACGCTTTTTCCCAGAATATTAAAATGCTCTCCGTCTATATATAGCTTTGGAGAGTCTATGTCCTTTGGAGCTTTTTCAAATTTTTCTAATGCATTCATTATGAATGATTGTTTTGATTTAATTATTTCATCAATACGTTTTAATGATACTTTTGAACCAGCAGATATATATATCTTTCCGTCAGATTTTATACGTATGTTTATATTTTTTACCTGTTTTCTCGTTAGTAAATATTCTATTGTTATTTCACCATATTTTACTTTTCTTAATTCCGTGTTTATATCCATCTAAATCTATCTCCTTAATGCATAACCTTTACGTTTTTAATTATAAAACTAATTATATAAGTTATTTTAGAATTTAGCAATACTATACACCATTCATTATATTAAAATACTTACACTTTTAATAGTACAATACATCTTCGCTCCCTATTATTGCATACATAATAATAGTAACTAGCACTTCATCCTCTGTTTCTGTAAGAGGAAAGCGTATTACTCTTAATTTATAGGTCATATTTTCCCATTTATATCAACCCACCTATCTCCATAAGGTGCATTAAAAAGTCCTATTAAAAGAGTAAAACAATTTTTCAGATGAATATGAATTTATATATATCCAATTGTGCAGACCGGCCGACGAAGCGTTTATGTTTTGTCAAGACTTTGCTTGCAAAGGCTT
>JAVBPB010000136.1:0-36386 GCA_031549965.1 Mobilisporobacter sp.
GGGCTTATTATACTTTATAATGGCATTATATGCCATGGAAATGAGACAATACCCATTAGGAAGCATTCTTCCTAATGGGTTGTTTATGGCTCATTGGAATGTTTGGCATATCTGCCATTATAAAGTATAATAAGCCCTCTCCCATGGAGTCGAGAGACTAAAAGCAAAGCGTCCGTAGAACAAAAAACCTTAAGTTAGCAAGATTGGCAGTGAATAGTAACGCTGAAGGAGGGTAAGGCAAACAATTGGATATATATACACTCATATTCCTCTGAAAAATCTACACCGCCTAAATCAAGGACATCTTCAACAACTTCATTATACTGAAAGAACTTTTTAAACAACATTTCATGGATCAAAAAAACCCAAGGCAAAGCTCCCCCTGCGCGAACAAACGTTCATACAATAAATTTAACCATCAATACTACAATTTATAGAATAATCCCCCCAACTATTGATAAATAAAAACATAAATACTATAATAACATTATCGAGAAAAGGAGATGCTAACCATGAATACCTCAGAAAAAATACTTAGCGGTAAGATTTCACTGTTCTCCCTTGCATGGCCAATATTTATTCAGCTTTTACTTTCCATGCTAATGGGTAACATGGATTCAATAATGTTAAGCCACTATTCAGACACTTCTGTTGCAGCAGTCGGAAATGCTAACGTTATTATGAGTTTGCTGATTATGACCTTTAATATTGTTGCAATTGCCACAAACATTATTGTATCCCAATACTTAGGTGCCAAAAAATACGATGACACTTCAAAGATTTACTCTACCTCTTTATTTACCAATGGAGCTTTTAGCTTAGCATTAAGTCTTATCATAATAATGCTACACAAACCAATATTCAAGCTTATTAATACTCCAAAAGAATTAATGACAGATGCCAGCAATTATTTAGTAATTGTAACCTTATTTATATTTATTGAAGCATGTAACCTTACTTTTAGTGCAATATTTAGAAGTAACGGAATGATGAAAATACCAATGATGATAGCAATGGGAGCAAACTTACTAAATATTATTGGAAATTATTTGTTTTTGTATGGCGGATTAAAGTTTCTTGATTTAGGTGTGAAAGGGGTTGCAATATCTACCATTTCAAGCCGAACAATGGCTTTAATAGTGATGTTTATACTTTTCAAAAAAAATATACAAGGTAATATTTCAATAAAATATTTAAGACCATTTCCGGTTAATATATTTAAAAAGATATTAACTATTGGTGTTCCTACTGCTGGCGAAAATATTTCATATAATATATCACAGATAATAATTTTATCATTTGTAAATACCCTTGGTACTGCTGTTGTTTCAGCCAGAATTTACTGCAATATGATGTGTTTCTTCTCTGCATTGTATGCAAGTGCTGTAGCACAAGCCACCCAGTTAATAGTTGGTTATTACATTGGTGCCAAAAGAGAAGACGATGCATATAAAAGAGTTTTTAAGACTCTTATTCCTGCTATTTTTATCTGCGTATCTATAGCAACCATAAATTACTTATTATGTCCATTTACATTTAGGCTCTTTACAAACGATGAAGAAATTATAAAAATATGTCAAAATGTTATGCTTATTAATATTTTCCTTGAAATTGGACGTTCAACCAATCTGATTATAATAAGCAGTCTTAAAGCTTCCGGTGATATTAGATTTCCAGTCTATATGGGCATTGCATCTATGTGGGGAATTGCAGCATTATTTTCTTATGTACTTGGTATCCATTTTGCTCTTGGCCTTACCGGCGTATGGATTGCAATGGCTCTTGACGAGGGCTTTAGAGCAGTTTTAATGCTGTTTAGATGGAAAAATGGAAAATGGCGTGGCAAAAGTGTTGTAAGTTAAGACTTTTCAAGTGAATATACTTTTTACTTTTGCACATACTATTTTCATGAATAATTGTATACACAAAAATTTTTTATTATGTGGATTATCCGGCTGGTGTATGGAGGTTATGTGGACTGGGATAAATTCTATTGTTACTAAGGATCCTGCCCTAAAATGTAATACATCAGTCTGGATGTTTCCAATCTATGGGCTGGCAGCTTTTATATCCCCTATTAGTAAACTATTATCGGGTAAGAATACTCTCTTTCGAGGAGGTGTGTATATGGCTTGTATTTTTGCTACTGAATATAGTACAGGCTCTGTTCTTAAAAAATTTGGAGTATGCCCGTGGGACTATAGTAAAGCCAAGCTTAACGTCCATGGTTTAATTAGATTTGATTATGCACCACTTTGGTTTTTAGCTGGTCTTTTCTTTGAAAAACTTCTTATCAGACAAATTAAAACTACTTCTTAAACAAAAACAAGCACCCACAAAGGAGTGCTTATTTTTGTTAGAACAAATAATCAATAATGCTTGAAGATGAGTTTGTTAAATATGCGGAAGAATTATAAAAACCACTTGTGGAGGAAGTGTTGCTTACATATTTTTGTGGGTTATAAGCTATTTCATTTGCTTTTTTATTAACCTGAGTACCAAATGAACCTGTATCATTGAATACTTTTTTTATGTCATCCATTGAAGTGTTCTTAAATTTGTCTTCATTAACTTTTATAGCTCCATCTTTATCTACACTAAGACCTAATGATTCTAAAGCATATTTATTTGACTTAGCTATTGAAGTCAACTCTTTGTAAGCTTTTTCTGAACTTGTTCCACTTAATGTACTATTAAATTGAGATACAAAATTTTTAACTAAATTTCTTGCAGATTCATCATCACCTTTGAAGCTAATAGTTGTATTGCCGCTGGTTGCTTTGTTAAGCTCAATTTGAACACCATTTGAAGTTGTAACTTTATTGCTTCTTGATTCAACATCTGCTCCATTATTAACAGAATATATAGCATTTTGAGCTTTGTGAGTTATGTTATTTAAACCAAGTTTATCTACTGCTTTACCAGTTGATGAATATGTGTCAGATATTGTAAATACAGTATCATTTCCAGCTTTAGTTTTTCCAGTTTCTTTACTTTCAATTGATAAGTAGCTATTACCGTCAACTGTGTTGGCTTTAGCTGTGATTCCAATATCCTTACTATTAATAGCTTCTGCAACCTTCTTTTGTATTGCTAAATTATCATCTCCTGATTCAACTTTAAAATCAATTGTATGGGTTTTGTCTCCAACATTAACTTTAAAACTGTAATTACCATTTTCTAATGATTTTTCAGTTGATTTTAATTGGTTGCCAATATTTTGCTGTGAAGTTGCCACCTGCTTAATGTTTAGTTCCATGTCTTTTACTGATGAACTTGTTCCATTCTTAATTGTAGCTGATTTTATGGCTTGGCTATCAGACGCTTTACCACTGTACTGATTAAGAATTGAATTATTGCCTTTTGTTGTAAGTGCTTCAAGTGATACCTTTAAATCAAGTCCATCCTGTTTTATGTCTGCTTTTTCCATAGCTTCTTCTTGTTTCTTTTGCAACTGTGCTTTGTAATTTGTTGCTGAAGCTCCTGAAGTTTGCGATAATGATTTTGCATAATACTTTGCTTCCAGTTTCGCAGCTGAAGCTCCGGCTGTAAGCTGATATAATGATGAAAGGCTTGAATTTTTAGTGTTACTTGAAGTATTCAAACTTGAAAATAGTGTTGATGCTTGATCTGTTGTTATTCCATAATATGACATATAAATTCCTCCTTCCTCTTATATTTTATACAGATGGATAGTTTTTGCTACCATTATCTGTTAATATAATTATACATCAAAATATAATATTTTTCAATAATTTGTATTTACTTAATTTTATAAATTTGTAAACTAATTATAAACATTTAGATTTCATGTTCAAAAATTGTTCTTAAATTGTTCTTATTTTCAACATAGGGAATTCACATTTTGATATTATAATTAATTTATAAGTTGATAGCCAATTAGATAAAACTTTTTCATAAATTCCCCCCTCAAAAAACACCCATTGGGTGTTTTTTATTTTTGATTTAAGACAGCATTTATTTTATAAATATATTAAGTTTATTTAATCTCATACTAATTTCCTTTCCTAAAATCAAAGCAACTGATAATGAAATTAAGTCTTTTATTATATATGGTATTGAAACTAAAAGTATAGAAGTTGTTATGTTAATTTTTGTAATAAATGAAAACTGAAGTACTCCTGTTATGTGACATATTGCAAGTCCTATTATACCTAATAGCACTGTTATAATAGTATTATTCCATTTATTGGATATACCTATTATATAAGCCATTATTGGAAATCCTATTATAAATCCTCCAGTCTTTCCCAATAATATTCCTATTCCTCCTGTAAAGTTCGAAAATACAGGTACTCCCATTACTCCAAGAAAAATGTATATGATTAAGGCAATTACGCTTTTTTTATGTCCTAAAACTTTTCCACAAAGTACTACGCCAAATGTTTGCAATGTTATTGGAATTCCTATTGGTAGGGGAATGGATATTTGTGCCATAACCGCCATAATGGCAGTAAACATTGACACTATTATCATATCTGTAGTGGATATACTTTTTGCTCTCATGTTGTACTTCCTTTATTTATTGCATTTATAGATATATAATCCCCTCTTCCATAATCTACAGTGAATCCTGCCGAAATTATTTTTTTCTCAAGTTTTAATTTTCCTTCTGCGGCTTCTTCACCTGTTGAAATCTTGTTATCATAAAGGGCATATGAACTTCTTACATTAACTGGTGATAAATTTGGCATAACTACATTTGCACCAGACATAAGTCCCTTTTCTCTTCCATTTTTATCGATTGAACCTAAGGCAGTTGTTGATGGTATTAATCCATTTGGAATTAATAACCTGATGATTGCTATTAATTTTAAAGTCAAATTTACATCTCCTGGTTTTTCACTTTCAAATGGTGTATTTTTAGCTGGAATGAAAGGTCCTATTCCTATCATTTGTGGATTTATTTCTTTTATAAATCTTAAATCATTGATTATATCTTCACTGGTTTGGTAAGGTGAGCCTACCATAAAACCTGTACCTACCTGATAGCCTATTTCTTTTAAATAATTTAAGCATTCTTTTCTTGACTTTAGTGTTAGATTATTAGGGTGTAGTTTATTATAATGAATATCATTGGCAGTCTCATGTCTTAAAAGATATCTGTCAGCTCCTGCATCAAAAAATTTTTTGTAACTTTCAAAAGATTTTTCCCCAATTGATAAAGTCACTGCACATTCTGATGACTTTATTTTTATTTCTCTTATTATATCTATTATTAAATCATCTGAATAATAGAAATCTTCTCCTCCTTGTAAAACAAAAGTTTTATATCCTAAATTAGTACCAATTTCTACACATTCTAAAATTTGCTCTTTTAATAGCCTATATCTGTTAATATTGTTGCTTCTTCTTATTCCACAATAATAACAATCATTTTTACAATAGTTTGATATTTCAATTAGACCTCTTAAAAAGACTTTCTTTCCATAGTATTTTTCTCTGACACTATTTGCTTTTTGAAATAAGTATTGGTTTGAATCTTCATCTATATTGGCTAATAATTTTTTGTATTCAGTATTTGTTAAGTCTTTATTTTCTGCCAATTTATCTATTATACTTTTCATGTGTTCTCCTTCTTTTAGTAGGGTTAGACATTGATTGTTAACGAACTATTTATAATTGTAAAGCACTCCTAAAAGAGTGCCTTCTTGCTTAGTTCAGTTGTTTTTCATATTTATTAATAAGCTTTATGCTTATTTCTGTTTCAGTTTCTTTTGGAAATTTATCAATGAGTTCTACAATTTCTTTTACATAGTCTTCTTCTACTTCCAAAATATCCGCAATAGTTTCTGCATTTAATCCCTTTAGTCTTTTCTTTTTAATTACAGAAATTAACTCTGCTTTTCCCTCTGCTTTTCCCTCTGCTTTCCCTTCTGCTTTTCCTTCTGCTTTCCCTTCTGCTTTTCCCTCTGCTTTTCCTTCCATTTTTCCTTTTTTCTCGGCTTTCTCAATCTCAGGGCGGAAAAGTTCCAATACTTCTTTGGACATTGTCATATCATCTTCCTCCTTTAACACTTTCAATAGTTCATAATTAGCTTTTAGTACTGTGTCTAGTATTGCCTCTTTGTATTCATTTTTTTCTGCCTCTTTATAATCTTTAATAAGATTATGTAGCATTTCTTTTGATATGCGATTAGTTAACCCTGCTAACCATTTATGTTTTTGATCCAATTCATTTAGAATAATAAATTGTATTGGTATTTCTTTATTTTTTAAAAAGTAATAAATTCCATCTGCAAAGATAGTTTTCTTATAATCTCTTTCATCTACTAAGTGTTTAAACAGATTTTCATTAATTTTACTGCTGACAAATGAAACTGTTATATCATTAAATTTTATTTCATCAATTGTATCTGTACCTGATTTTAGGAGATAAGCATAAGCCCCATTATATTGCATATATATATTTTACCTTGTTTTTAAGTCAATATCAAGAATTTAATTTTTACATATATATTTATCGGTAGTTGAAATTAAAGTTTTAATGTGCTAAAATTATTAATACACTTAAGTTGAGGTGACTGAAAAAGTTCCTATGAGGCGTTATATTTTACAAGACTTGCAAAGGCTTTACAAACATATAAAAGAAAGAAGGATTTTATGAGAATTAATACAAATCAGCTAATTTTATATAGACCAACCAATGAACATACTTTATTTAATAAAATGGCCTATTTAATCAATAATTATGATAATGTAACTCTTGATATTCATGAATTGGTTTCAGTTTCCTATGAGTCTATGAATTTGTTAATCAATATTTCTAAAGAGTATAATTTTGAAAATAATCTTTGGAAATCTTATTTGGTATATTATTTAGCAACTAATGAAAATCCGTTTAGCATTACTTGTGAAAAGTTTGGAAAAAAGGAAGGAAGTATTAATGAACTGGCAATACATGATTTTAGTATTTGGCTACAATTATATCACTATGATTTTAGAGAATTAGAAAGATTTTTAAATATTCACTGCTTTAGTTCAATTACTGAATACGAGGCTGTAGAAAAGTCAGTTAAGGTTTATAATAAAAATGTAAGTGATAAGATAAAACAACTAAATAGCCAATTGTATTTTGCTGAAACACCACAATTTGTTCTAAATATTATTACAAGTTTTTATAATGATTATGGGGTTGGTATATGGGGATTAAACAAGGCTTTTCGTCTAAAAAATCATGGTGATGATTTAGAAATTCTTCCCATACACAATACTGACGATATATACCTATCTGATTTGGTTGGATATGAAATTCAAAAATCAAAGTTAATTGCCAACACTGAATCTTTTATTAATGGAAACAGAGCAAATAATTGTCTTCTTTTTGGAGATAGCGGTACTGGCAAATCTTCAAGTATCAAGGCTATTTTAAATGCTTACTATGACAAAGGTCTTAGAATGATTGAAATCTATAAACATCAATTTAAAGATTTGCTTACACTTATTGACAAAATCAAGGATAGAAATTATAAGTTTATTATCTATATGGATGATCTTTCTTTTGAAGAAAATGAAAGTGAATACAAATATTTAAAGGCTGTAATTGAAGGAGGACTTGAGTCTAAACCAGATAATGTACTTATTTATGCTACTTCTAACCGTAGGCATTTAATTAAGGAATCATGGAGTGATCGAGCTATAAGAACTGAGGATATTCATATTTCTGATACTACACAAGAAAAATTGTCTTTAGTTAACAGATTTGGAATTTCTATTTTGTATACTGCTCCTACACCTAAGGAATATTTAAATATTACTAAGATACTTGCACAAAGATATAATATAAGTATTGATGAAGATGTGCTTCAAAAAGAAGCCATGAAATGGGAAATGTATCATGGTGGATTGTCGGGAAGGACTTCCCAGCAGTTTATTAACCATTTGATTGGGGAACTTGGGCAAATCTGATAAATTAACATATTTCCAATTATAAACATTTAAAAAAGCCTTGCTTAAAGAATTGAAATTTAAAATCTTTAAGCAGGGTTTTTTATATACAATTGTTTAGTTTTTTAAATTCTTTAGTGTACTAGTTTTCCTCCTCAATATTTACTAATGCCACTCTCACTGCTTCTACAACGAAAGCTGTAAAAGTGCAATCTTTGCCTTCTATAGCTTTTTCTACTCCCTCAATAATATTGTTTGGAAAACGAATGCTTTTATTGGTTGTTGGTGGTATTATAGGTATTCTAAATTTTTCCATAGTTGACCCCTCTCAGTCCTGTATATATATATGTTGCACAAATATATAATTTATATATTACTTCTATAAAATTTTAGTGTCTGCATTACATACGTATTGCATTCATAATTCAATTGTGCTACAATTGAAATGAAATTATATTTTACAGTCAGATAAAACACTCATTGCTTTTATTCATGCTAAAGGGGATTTTTATGGAAACAACAGAACTAGAAGAATGGCTAAGTGATGCATGTTCTACTTTAATTGAAGTTGATATTTTAGAATCTTTGATTAATAAAAAAGAATGCGAAATTAAAGAATTCAAAAGGCAGATAGCCTATATCTACCAAAAGAAGGATAGGATTTGGTCTATAATTCTTGCTGTTTTTTTTGGAATACAAGTACTTATAGGTGTAATCATAATAATTGATAAAATATTTAAAGATAATATATATTTATGGTTTAATATATTTGGTACATTAATTTTTATTGTTATGGTAACCATATTTCTTTGCATTTGGTATATGCCAAGTAAGAAAAGAAAGGAAAAAGTGATAGCTTTAAATCAACTAATTCAAAATCATGAGTATGAATTAATTTTGCTTAGAATAAGACTTCAAGATAAAAGAATTATGGTTAATGAAAATATTTGTTTTTTCCCTCCTAAATATCATACATATCAAGCAATTTCTTATATGCTTGAATCTGTTCAAAAAATGAATGCTAAAACTTTAAAAGAAGCTATTTGTCAATATGAACAAAGCCTAAAAATCAAAAAGTAAATTTCACCCAATATTAATATGGATGCAATTTACTTTTTTTTAAATACAATTAATTCTACTAATCTAAACATTAATCAAAAGCGAAATCACCAAATTGTAATCTAAAGTATACCGACATATTTTACATTAAATCCCGAATGACTTCTCCTGCAATAATTAATCCTGCCACAGAAGGTACAAAAGAAATACTCCCAGGAGTTTGCCTTTTTTTTGTTAACTCTAAATCCTCTCCATCATAATCAATAGGCTTAATAGCCTCTTCTTTTGAATAGAGTACTTTTAATTTTTCTATATTTCTAATTTTTAATTCTTTCCTCATAATTTTTGCCAATGGGCACACAGAAGTTTTATAAATGTCGGTTATTTCAAATCTAGTAGGATCCAGTTTGTTTCCACACCCCATTGAGCTTATTATTGGCGTGTTTGATTCATTAGACATTTCAACTAGTATTATCTTAGAACTTATTGTATCTATGGCATCTACTATATAATCATAGTTGGAAAAATCGAATTGATCCTTATTTTCTGCTGTAAAGAAGCAATCCCTAATTTCTACAACTGCATTAGGATTAATGTCTTGAATTCTTTCTTTCATTACTTCAACTTTTTTTCTACCAATTGTTTTGTGGGTAGCAATTATCTGCCTGTTAATATTAGATATGCAAACTGTGTCGTTATCAACTAATAAAAAATTCCCTACTCCACATCTTGCCAGTGCCTCTACAGTATATCCTCCTACTCCGCCAACACCAAATACTAAAATATTTGATTGTTCAATCTTTTTCATTGCATCTTCACCAAGGAGCATCTTTGTTCTTGAAAATTCGTTAATCATTGTATCCTCCATATTTGCAAATAATCTTTAATTCAATTTAAATTGCTCTATTAAGTTTTCTAAAACTGCTGCTTGAGCTGATAGTTCTTCTGAAGCCGCTGCAGTTTCCTGAGTTTTTGAGCTATTACTTTCAGTAACTATGGAAATCTGACTAATTTTATCACAAATATCTGCAATAGACTTAGATTGCAATGTCGATGAATTCTCTATTTGGGAAATAATTTTACTGCTTTCATCAATTCCATTAACAATTTTTAATAAAGATTCATAAGTTTCTTTAGCAATTTTAGTACCAGTTTCCGACTTTTCTATTGAATTTGCGATCATAGCTTCTGTTTCTGAAGCTGCATGTGTACTTTTTGAAGCTAATGCACGAACTTCTGAGGCTACTACCGCAAAACCTTTGCCATGTTCACCTGCACGAGCTGCTTCTACTGATGCATTTAGGGCTAATAAATTAGTTTGAAAGGCTATATCATCAATAACTTTCATTATACTTCTTATATTATGGCTAGATTTGCTAATTTCATCCACTGCTATGACCATTTTATTCATTTCAGACATTCCTATACTGGCATCCACCTTTATTTGATTGCCAAGGTCAGATGCTTTATTGGTCATTTTAACATTGTCATCAACATTTTTGCTAATTTCGTTAATTGTTTGATTCAGCAAAACAATTGTAGCCGCTTGTTCTGTACTGCCACTGGCTAATGCCTGACTGCTGTCTGAAACATGAATTGAACCTGTATTTACCTGCTTAGATGCAAAATGTATATTATTAAATGTCATATTTAACTTTTCCAGTGTATTTTTTAACATTATACCCATAGTATCCTTAGAAGATCGAAGCACCACGTTCATGGTAAGATTACCCTCTGCCAGCTCTTTAATCAGCTCTAATTGATAATTAGTACTGTTAATAAGCTGGATAAATGTATCCTGTAAAATTCCAAGTTCATCATTGGTTGTTTTTTCAATACTAATATTATTATTACCAATGCTTAACTCTCTGGCGACAAAGGCAAGCTGATTAATTGGACTTAATATCCTTTTCACGCTAAAAAATAATGTAACAACGCTTATTAATAATGAAAAAATAATTGCCAAAATGAAACGCTTAACAAGTGCAGATAACAGTGCATCCTTTTCTGCTGAACTTATTGCAATACCCATAATCCAACCACATTCATCAACTTTACTAGAATATACTGTACGGGATATTCCATCATAATCCTTAATATTAGCTTGCTTTTGATTTAGTATTTCATCTTTTATATTATTATAAATGCCCCCATCAATTTCAAAAAACATATTAAAAATATTATTTCCCACATCCGAAATAAAATTTACGTTTTGATGAACTACTACCCCATATGTAGAATCTAATAAAAATCCATAACTGTTTTTAGGAAGCTCTACATTTTTAACCAAATCAATTAATGTATCCACAAAAATGTCAGATGCAAGCACTCCAATTGTTTTATCATTAATAATAACAGGTACAGAAATAGTTATTACATTTTTTTGGCTATCTGTATCATATCCTGGTGAAGAAAAGTAAGCCTCTCTTGTTTCAAAAGGTACTGTAAACCATTCCTCTGATGTAAAATCATCTTCTTCTGTTGCTTCATAACCTGATGCACAAATTAAATCACCATTGGCTTTAACAAGATATATATCATAAATAAACTTTCCATCTTCACAAAAATTAAGATAATTTGAAAAATATTCTTCTAGATATTTTTTGTCAACATCTTCTCCTAATTGACTTAAGGAAAAATTAATGCTCTCAAGTATTTGCCATTGCTTACCAAACCATGCATTCAATGAATTTGAATAAGAATCTGCCAAATTTTGTGTCTTTGTCTCTATTTCCGCATTTAACATATGTAATGAAGAAAAATAGCTGATTACCGAAACAAGACATAGACTAATAGTTAAAATTAGAGATGATATTAATATAAATTTTGATTTTAAATTAAGCTTCATTTCTACTCCTTTAAAATATTATTTTCACCATATTAAAAATAGCAAAATGCGAACTAAACATTTAAGTCCGTTCGCAAGTTTACTAACTATTTATAGAATATCACACTAAAATTTAATTGTCAATTAGGGCTAATTACCTTGATCTATATACATTCTGAAATAATTTTTTATTTTATATTAACTTTATCTAATTCTTTTAATGTATTTATATCAAATGATTTAATTTCCTTTTGTGAAAATGTGTATAAGTTGTTACCAATATATGATATTCTTCTTATTTCATCTTCATAGATGTAATATCCATATTGATCCGCTTTATCTTGATTAGTTAATTTTTCTTTAAGGATAAAACCATTTTCTATTGATATATCAAAGATGAAGGCTCCTTGTTTTTCAGGGTTGTATATCATATCTCCATTTTTATTTTTTACTGGGTTACTTATACTAATTGGTAGGGCAAATAGGTTTTTGTCTTTTGAAAGTAATACCGCTTTATGATTGTAAAGGGCTTCACTATAAGTTCCCTGTCCCCCAATTATTGTTTCGTGAAGTAGTTTAGGGTTGTTCATGTCACTTACATCAAACATAGCCATTTTAAGTCCTTTTTGTACAATTCTTTCAAATACTTTGCCATCATATTTTTCTGTTATGGCTTCGGTGTCATATCCAATACCAATTATATGATTTTCGTCATATGCCTGCATGTAGCTGCTGTATCCTGGAAGTTTTAATTCTCCTGCTACTACTGGACTGTTTGGATTTGAAAGGTCTATTACAAATAGTGGATCTACCTGTTTAAAGGTTACCATGTATAATTTATTTCCCATAAATCTTGTTGAGTATATTTTTTCGCCTTTTGCTAAGTCTTCTAATTTTCCAACTGTTTTTAAGTCTTTATCTAAAATGTATACATTGTTGTATGATGGGTTTTCATCATTCCATGTTTGACCTGTTGTAGTAGCTATTCTAAAATATCCATCATATTCATCCATTGAAAATTGATTAATTAGGTTTCCTGGAACTTTTGCTGAACCATTGGCAGTAACCACCCCGTTATTTAATTCAAATTTAAATATGTTCGTATCACAGGTTTCATTATAAGCTATCATTATTTTGTCTGTTAAACTGCCATCATTACTACTTTCTTCCTTTGTATCATAGTTATATTCAACTTGAGCAAAGTATAGATTATCTGTAGAACAATATACTGTTTGTGCTGCTCCAAGTATTGTTGTAAGATCTATTTCTTTTGACAAGTCAGATAAATCTATTCCTGCAATCATAACATAATTAGCTGTATTAAAATTATCATAATAGATCATGGTATTACATTTTATTGAGATGTAATCATCACCTTTATTACTATCTTTGTACGCTGGTAATATTTCATCTTCTTTTAGTTCTTCATTTAAGATTCTATAATAGTCAAAATATTTATTTGAAACTAAATATAAGCTATTTCCAATTTTTCTTGAAGTAAGGTAGCTTCCTTCCATTTCAACTGTTCTTAATTCTTTAATATTTGATTTGTCAGAAATATCATAAATTATTATTTTTGTTGTTTCTTTACCTGCCATGTAACTTGGCATGTAACATCCATCAATTGCAACTGCATCTAAGGATGCTGAAGATTCTGTAATTGTTGAGCCTTCTGGTATAATCGCCTCGTAATAAGTTCCCATTACTACTAGCATATTTTCATGCAAAAATAACTCATTAGCATAAAAATTAGCACCTTTTTTTAGTTCAAAGTTAATCTCGCTAGTAATATCCAATTCACCATTTTGATTTGCCTTTACTACAATAATTTTACCATCCTTAAGATAATAAATAAACTTTCCATCTGTTTTAATAATATCAGCTTCGTCAACTCCTTGTACTTGATTATTAGTTTCTGAATAATCAGTTAAGGCCTTATTAGTGTCAGTTCCTGTCGCCATATCTGCTTGTGCTGACGTGGCTGTTTCTAATATAGCCATACCATCTCTTGCACCATAATTTCCGTTTTCATTAACGTTTAAGTTAGCTTTTATTAATTTCTTTAGTTCTTTATAATCTTTTACTTGTTTAAAAGGCGAATTCACTTTCTTTTTTGTGGTTTTCTTAGTTGTTTTTACACTTGTGGCTTTCTGATCTTTAGTTGTTGTCTCTACTTTTGATCCTGATTTTAAATCCACATCAATGCTCTCTTCTAAATTTACTTTTGGAGTGCAAGATACCATTAATAATGATAGACATATAATTAATGATACAAAAGTAGATATTTTTTTAATTCTTTTTACTGTATTAAGTTTTTTCATAGTATCATACCTCTTTCTTTTATTTTTTTGTTTTATACTATGAATACAATTAATGATTTACAATAGTTTCAATTATTTTATTTTTCTTAATTATTTTCTATATAAGCAAAACCTCCGCCTTTTTTGGTGGTTTCAATCCAAAGCTTTAGGTCTAATTCTAATACATTTCCCTGATCAAGACATATTATATAATCTTTATTGTTCTTTCTTTTTATTCCTATAATAACAATCCAATGCCAATGTTCTAGCACTTTTAATTCACCTGCATGTAAGTTTAAAAATGCTACCGGACTATCTATATTTAGACCTTTCTTAATAAAATCACTTACCTCTTCTAAAGGTTGTCTTTTTAGTTTTGATGATTTTATATCAAGAATTTTGCATTTTAAATTAAGATTATAGTGTTTGGAAAATCTATCAATTCCAGTTTTAAACAAAGATGTTTTATGCAAACCCATAAATGAAGGAGTTACGAAATTCCAAACATCATTCATTGCTTTTATGATTTCAACTCTTTCATTATTTTTATATGGTAATTTTAATTTATTATCATTATTTAAATAAATCAAGATTGTAGTTGCCGCAGTAGGCCCACAACCTGACATTTTTCTAATTCTGGATTCATACCACTCTTGATTATATCCATATGAAATATTCTCTCCTTCTCTTAAAAACAGATATTTTGGTTCTTTAATTTTAACTGCATCATCTAATATTATTAACGCCTTTTCCATTTAATCACTCCTAGTTAAACAATTGACCTCCTCAAAGTTGAAAAGTCAGTTATTTAGATGTAAGCTTATTTATATTTTTAATTAGTACTGAAATTGTGCCATCAATATTTGTTATAAATTCTATCTTCTGTTTATTATTGTATTGCTCCATTGGAATATTGATTTCTATCCCTGAATCTGTAGTAAGAAATTGTTTTTCAAATTTTTTTGTGGTTTGCTTATTATTTAGTTTTACATCATCATTTACTATATTATATTTTTCAACCTTTTCAATAAATTCTGTTTTAATTTCATCATTTTCTTTAAATACTTTATTTGAAATTCGCTCAACATTTATACTTCCTTCTGTAACTAATTCCTCATGAAGAATACTTTTTAGTTCCATGTGTTTATCCAGATCATCTTCAAAATACTTCTTGGTTACTTGTTTTACTGCCTTAGTTACTATATCAAACTTAGTTTTAGATGATAGTCTTGTGCTGCAAACTAAAAAAAGTTTAGATAAGTAATCAATTTTTTCACCGTTTATTTCATATTTTTTCTCTATTATTGATATTCCAAAATCCTCCAAGTCAATTAAAATAGCTTCGGATAATTTCTGGCTGTCCATTGGAAGGGTTGCCTTTTGTTTTAGTATATAGTTAACATTCCCGATATCATCATCACTGCTGGTATTATGTATATATGTAGTTTTATAATTCATTTTAAGTATTGCAAGAAAAAGCTTACTGTTATATTGATAGGTAACAAAAACTACATCTGCCGGAGGTATTTCAATATTTTGATTCATAATAGCATATAAATGACTGCTTATTTCCTTGCTAATTATGACAAGCTCTTCCTCTAAACTAAGTTTATGCTCCATTAATATTCTATAAACCTGTGATTCTTCTTTATTAAATTGACAATTCTTTAGTTCATCTCCAGAAGCTATCTTATAAATATGATTTCTCAAAAAATCATTCAGATCAGGACTAAGTTCCAACATTCCATCTGACAATACTGGTACGCCCATTAATGAGTCAAGAATATGAACTATGGCTTGCCTGATTATTATATCTTCTCTTTCCATATCTTTTGTTTTTCCTACCTTTCTGGACTTTTATGTTTTCAATGTTAATACATAATCTTTTGCATGTCAACTTATGTTTAAAGGATTTTTACACTTTGTTTTTTGATAAATTTAATTGTTTTTTAATTTTTAGTAATTTTAAAATAATACTTTGACATTACCTGTGCATCTTCTGCTTGCGTACCGGCAGATTCGCAAATTATTGTAGGTGTATATCCTTTTTCAAGTATATATTCAATAAGTGGTTCATACGCTGGCCCAAATTTAGTATCTTCAAAGGTAAGATGACGAATTTCCCCACCTTTTCCATATTCTATTTTGCTAAAATGGCAATGGATTGATTGTGCTCTTTCTTTGCCCAACTTGTTTTCAATCTTATCAAAAATTTGTTTAAATGCTTCTTTGCTATTTGCCTGTCCGAAGGTTCTAGAGTTCATATGACCAAAATCTATACACGGAATCATTGTTTCATTGATTTTACAAAAATTGAGAGTTTCATCTAAATCACCTAATTGATTTATCTTTCCCATTGTTTCCGGACAAAATGTTATATCGTCATATTTTTGATTTTTTAGTTCTGACATTATAATTTCTAACTGTTTTTTTGCTAAAGAAAAAGCTTCTTCTCTTGAAAGTTTATTAAGTCCTCCTGGATGGAAAACTATTCTTTTAGCATTCATATTATGGGCAGCTTCTGCGGATTCAGTAAAATACTTTAGGTTTTTACTGAGTTTTTCTGGGTCATTAGTTGTAAGGGAAATATAGTAAGGTGCGTGTATTGATAAGGAAATATTAAAATCCTTGGCTTCTTGACCCAGAATATTAGCTTTTTCCTTGCCTATTTTAACTCCCCTGCCGCATTGATACTCAAAAGCAGTTAATCCCATATCAGATAAGAAAGCGGGAATCTCTTCTGATTTTTTAAATCCTTTATTATAAAATAAATCCCCAGCACCTGCTGTTCCAAATTTTGGATATTTCATTTATATTCCTCCATAATAACATATTTTCAAACTTCACAATAAGAAAGATTATTAGTTAAGTTTGTAATCTTTTCAAAATAATTCCCACTTTATCAAAAATCTATACTCAATATATTAGACATTTCATTATAACTAATAGCTAAACTAGTACACCGTTTTGTAATTTCTTGTGCAAAATTCTGAGGATATTTTTCAGAGAGTGCATGTCAAAAAACGTAGGCGTAGCGGGCTACGCCGAGGCTTTTTGGCATGTGCTATCTGGAAAATAGACCAGAATTTTGCATAAGAAATTACAAAACGGGGTACTAGACTATAAGAACTACATATCAAGCATATTTATTTGTTCCACTTTTAAAATTATTAAGTAATCATCTAAAACTATATATTTATTGATTTTTTCACCCAATCATTTATAGCTGTCTTCCTATCTTCTGAAAAGTCTTTAAAAACCTCTGAATGCAACCATGACAATGTTTTCCTTCTAAGAAAATTTCTCATTTCATCTTCAGCTTCGTGCATAACTACCTTAATTAAGCAAGGACAATTATGACTGTCTTTAGCATTCTGATCCACTAAAATATTATTTTGACGGATTTCTGCACATTGAAACATGTATGATGAACCCTCTATTGCTTCCACAACATCCCAAAATGATATATTTTCTGTCTTTTTAGATAATTCATAACCTCCTTTTACTCCTTGTACCGAACGCACAATGCCAGCCTTTCTAAGCTTGGTAAAAATTTTAGATAAATAAGTTTCTGATATTTTATTAAGTTCTGCTAATTCCTTTATTCCAATTGTACTTCCTAAAGGCATATCAATCATATAAAACAACGAATGAAATGCATATTCAACTCCAACACTCAGTTGCATAATAATCACTCCTATTACAGATAATTAGTATATAGATTATCATAATTTATTTTAAACGTCAACTTGACAATTAAATATGAATATGGTAAGATAAACATTATAGATAATATATATCTCTAATATATGTAATTAGGAGGACAAGATATGTTTAATGATGTTTTTTATGATGTAATTGCTCATGATGGAGTTGTATCCATTACAACATGGACAAAAGACAATGCACATGTTTCCAATACATGGAATAAGTATCTACAAATTGTTGAAGGGAATAAAATACTCATTCCGGCAGCTTGGTTACACAAAACTGAGAAAAATACCAAAATAAATAATGATGTTATACTTACTTTAGGAAGCCATGAGGTACAAGGTAAAATTGGAATGGGTACTGGCTTTGTAGTGAATGGAACTGCTAAATTTATTGAGGCTGGAGAGGAATTTGACATGATGAAAGAAAAGTTTCCTTTCTTAACAAGAGTTATGGAAATAACAGTTAATTCTGTTAAACAGACAATTTAATAAATTTTAAGCAAAAGTCTTATAAAAGAGAACGTTCATTTTATAAGACTTTTATATATTTTATTCTTGTATAGCTCTAATTATAGATTTATACTATTTAAACATATATTTTTTTGTGTGAACTTAGATTATGAAAACCATCCTCAGAATTTTGCACAAGAAATTACAAAACGGCGTTAGTCAAGTATTAAATCTTCTAATGTTACAAATGTGTATCCTTCTTCTTTAAGTTTGTCAATAGAATCCAAAGCAGCGTCAACAGAAGATTCAAAAATATCATGTAAAAGAATTATATCTCCCGCTTTTGTATTTTTAACTATTTTATTTGTAAGTTCCCAAGAAGGTCTTGTTTTAGTCGAATCTCTGGGATCAACTGTCCATAGAGCCAATATCATATCAACCTCATCAAGCATTTTTCTTGAATATTCCCCAAATGGAGGACGTATTAGTATTGGATATTTCCCTGTTATATTATATATTAGTTCATTTTCTTTTTCTATTTGATTTATAGCTTCATCAGCAGGTATTTTTTTTAAATTTACATGGTCGTAGGTGTGGTTTCCGATACTGTGGCCTTCATCAGATATTCTTTTTAAAATCGCTTCATTACCTTCAATACTTTTTCCTGTCACAAAAAAAGTTGCAACTACATTTCGTTCTTTTAAACCATCCAAAAGTCTTGGGGTACATATTGGGTGTGGTCCATCATCAAATGTAATTGCAACACATTTTAAATCGCATTCATTATTTAGTTCATCATTAGAATTTAAAGCCTGCTTTGCCTCATTCTCATTATAAGTTAGCTTTTTATAAATTTGAATTATCAATGTCATATCTAAAATTATTACTATAATTAGAATCATACCCAAAAATGGAATTAATAATTTAGAATTTTTAATTTCCATATATATCTTCCTTTAAATATATTTTATTTATTAATTAATATATGTTCCAAATGTCTGATATAATTCTATTTTTAATAATAATTCCATCAAGTTGTCAGAGCACTTAAATCAAGGACTTTTTAGCCCCCAATTGCTCAAAACTCAAAACCTTAAAAACTACCTACCTACTTCTTTCAATCATCTCTTTAAGCTCATCCACAGAAAACAAATAATTCTTATTACAAAAATGACAGTTTACTTCTATTGGTTCATTATCCTCTATCATTTCGGTTATATCTTTTCTTCCAATGCTGATAATAGCTTTTTCCGTACGCTCCTTTGAGCAGTTACAATCAAACTTGGTTTCTATTACATCTAAAACCTTAGGCTCAAAATCCCCTAATACAATATCTAATATCATCTCTGGAGTATTTCCATCTTCTAACATCTTCGTCATTGGCTCAAGTTCTGAGATTTTTTTCTCAAGCTTAGCTATAACTTCTTCATCAGTAAAAGGCATCAACTGAATAATAAATCCACCTGATTGTTTTACCGTATTGTCTTTATCCATTAGTACTCCTAAAGCAACACTTGAGGGTACTTGCTCTGAGGTTGCAAAATAATAGGTTAGATCCTCAGCTATTTCTCCAGATACCAGATGGGTTTGGCCTACATATGGTTCTTTCATTCCTATATCCTTTATTACACTCATTACTCCAATTCCTAATGCTCCAGCTACATCCAATTTTCCTTTATCATTTGCAGGAATTAAAACTTCAGGATTATATACATATCCTTTTACATTTGCATTTGAATCGGAGGTAACAACTAAACCTTCTATAGGTCCGTTACATCCTATCTGAATTGTTAGTAAATCTTTTTCACTTTTCATCATACTTCCCATCATTGCTGTGCCCGTTAAAAGCCTTCCAAGTGCGGCTGTTGCAACGGGACTTGTATTGTGAATATTTCTTGCATGCTCCACTAATTCTCTTGTTGTAGCTACAAAAGCCCTTATTTGATTATTTGCGGCTGTTGCTCTTACTATATAGTCTTTCATCTTATTCTCCTTGTGCTTTGCCTTTTTCTCTTGCAATTATATATATTCTTTCGCTTTTATTTGTTGGGTTATCGTATGTAAATGCATCATAAGCCTGTACAAACTCCAAACCTGATTTATTTATCAGCTTTTTAATTTTGTTAAGGGTATAGGCTTTTTGGTAATGTGTTTCAACATATTTTTTGTATAGTTCTTCATCCTCATTATGTTTTAGGAAGATGGTCAGTTCATATTCATTAACCATCTCCTCCTCATAGTAATAGTTTTCCCAAATAAAGCTTCCTGCTTCTCTGTTTTCTGCTATTATATTGTCAGAAAGTATATTTTTATATTTATATTCCGTATTAAAGTCAAAAATAAAAATACCATTTGGGTCAAGATAATTATTTACTAATTTAAAAACTTCCATTAGTTCTTCATCTGACATAATATAATTAATGCTGTCGCATATGCTTACTGCTGCTTTTACTGTGCCATATAGTTCAAATTCTCTCATATCCTGATGTAAATATAAAATTTCTTTATTCTTATCCGCACTTTTTTCTCTGGCTATGGACAGCATATCAATGGAGTTATCTATGCCTATCATGTCATATCCATTTTTTGAAAGCTCTATTGTTATATTTCCTGTGCCACAGCCAAGGTCTAATACGATTCCATCTTGTACTCCATGCTTTTTCAAAAGTTCAATTAAATATTTGCTCCATTCATGGTATGGTATGTTATCCATAAATAAATCATATACTTGAGCAAATCCTGTATAAGCTTCCACTATTCATCACTTCCATCTATTTCTTTTAATGCTTCTTTTTTTAGTTCTTTCTTCTTTTTAGTCATTATTCCGCCAATTTTGCCGGTTTCCTTTGCTGTAAGTGATTTCCACCCATTTTCAAGTACTCTGTCTAGTAAACCAAGTTCTCCGGCTATTTCATACTTTAATTGTTCTTCGGGTTTTATTTTGGTTAGGTCTATTTTTTTTTCGGCTTTTTTCTTTCCCATGTCAGGTATCCTTTCTATATTGCAATGCAATTATAGAAATAGTATTGACATTTAGGATTTGGCTTATTCTTTGGTCTGGTTAAAATATGTAATTATGTAGCAAACGGACACTTTGCCTTTTTAGTCTTTCTACTCCATGGGAGGGAGCTTATTATGTCATGAAAAGGCAGACGCTCCAAACATTCCAATGAGCCTATGGACAAACATATTATGGAAGAATGCTTCCATAATATGTTATAGTCTCATTTCCATGATGCTAACTGCCTTTTCATGACATAATAAGCTCCCTCCCATGGAGATGAAGTTTTTGAGGCAAAGTTGTGCATTCAAAAATTTACTTAATAAATTTAAATTGATTTTTCAGTAAAGTCCTCATATAATATCCGATTCTTTGTTACCTAAAACTATATTTCACTTTCGATATAGTAACTAATTCTTTTTCTATTTTGATATATTCATATAAAACTTAATTCATTCATAAAAAACAAAATAAGTTTTATGAATAACCAGCTTTGCCTCAAAAGACTTCATCTCCAAGAGAGGGGGCTTATTATGCTGTGAAAAGGTCGTTAGCACCATGGAAATGAGACTATAGCATATCATGGAAGCATTCTTCCATGATATGCTTGTCCATAGGCTCATTGGAATGTTAGGTGCGTCGACCTTTTCACAGCATAATAAGCCCCCTCTCTTGGAGTAGAAAGACTAAACGGCAAAGCGTCCGTTCATTAATTAAGTATATTACAACACTTCAATTGAATAAGATGTTTCAAATATACCACCTTCATCCAAGTGGTTCATGTATTTTTTTTCTTCAAATGACCCATGGAAATCATCTCCGTCACTTCTTCCATACCATGGCTCTATACATAAAAAAGGGGCGTCGGTTTTTGGAGGGAACCATAAGCCAAATAGTGGGGCGTCAAATTCTACAGTGATGTATGGTTTTAAGTCTTTGTCTGCTAAGGATACTTTTGTGGCTTGTTTATCTTCTATTATTAGTGCATCGTAAGCAAATAAATCATCATTTATTTTGAAAGCTCCGTTGGTTGTTTCTAGGGGAATGGATTCTTCAACAACAAGGTTGTTGCTTCCTATTCTGTAGAATGTTAGATCTTTTTCGTTGTTGAGGATTATGTAGTTGTCATTTCTTTGCTCATTTTCATTTAGTGGGCAGTTGAATGCTGGGTGGGCTCCTATTTGGAAGTGAAGTGTGTCTTTACCAGTATTTTTTACTTTCCATGAAACTATAACTTTATTGTTTAATAGTCTGTATCCAATTTCTAAGGTGAAGTCAAATGGATAGTTTTCTTTTGTTTTTTCATTGGAAGTTAATTGATACCATACTTCGTCTATATCACTGCTTATTATGTTAAAAGTTATATCTCTTGCAAAGCCATGCTGTGGCATCTCGTATGTCTTACCCTTATAGGTGTATTTTTTGTCACGGACTCCGCCTACTATAGGAAAAAGTATTGGGGAATGTCTTTTCCAATATTTTTCATCTGCACACCATAGATATTCTTTTTGCGTCTGGTTGCTTTTAATACTTTCTAGTTCTGCTCCCTGTTGGTTTACTTGTATTGTTATGTAATCATTTTTTAAGGTTTTTGGCATGGTTTTCCTCCTGTTTTGTTTTATTTTAGTTTAATTTTATTTCTTTGTTTAATCCAAAAGAGTATATGATTTTTTCTTTAACATTCATGTTTGAAATTTGCTCTAGTGCTTTTTTGTAATAGTTAAGCTGCATTTCGTATTTTTCAATTAATGTGTTTTCGTTATTTACTCTGTCTGTTTTGAAGTCTACTATTACCAGATTATTATTGTCTTCAAAATATACGTCTACAATTCCTTGTATTAATACTATTTCTTCACTTTCTGCTAAGTTATTGATTTCGTTTGCTCTTACTCCAATTATAAATTGTTTTTCTTTGAACAGTTTTCCCAAGCTGTCTGCATTAATCATTCTTTTGCCTATGTCAGAGTTAAAGAATTTAAATAGGTTGGTTTTTGAAACAAGTTTTAGTTCTTCTTCTGTTATTATATTTTGCTGTAGTATTGTATTAAGCTCTGATTCAAGCGTTTCCATTGATGAGATTGATTTGAAGCTTATGGTTTCTAATATTTTATGATATATAGTGCCAATGTAAGCTTTGGTTTCTTTATCTTCCTGACTCATAAATTCAGGTATTATCGGAGACATTTCTTCTGCCAAATCGTAAATTTTCTCACTGTAGTCTTCTACTTGGACGTCTAGTTTGTTTAGTTTTTTTAACTCAGTAACGGTTAGCTTTGATTTAAGTTTAATGTCTTTTTCGTATGGATAGATAAAATTAAATTTTTCTTTAAGTTTATTTTTAAATTCTTCATCATGTATAGCATTCTCATTCCATGAAATTAGTTCTTCTCTGATTACCGCTACATTTAATTGAGTGCTTATTTCATTATTTATTAAATTCTCTAAGTCTACTATATCTATTTGGTATTTTCCAATGTTATTTATATATAATGAATCATTGGGTGTAATGTCAATTCTTTTAAGTATTGGCTCAAATGCTTTGTTTCTTACTAGTGCAGGAATTATGAAGTCGTAATAGTTTTTAGCTTTGGTTAATTGAGTAAATAGTAATTTTATATCTTTTTGAGTGTATGTACTTATCCATTTTTTTAGACTGGCTTCAAGTTTTTTGACCCCACCTGTAATTATAAGTTTCTCTTTTGCCCTTGTCAATGCTACATATAATATTCTAAGTTCTTCTGAAAGATTTTCTAAACTCATATTGTCAGCTATTGCTTTTTTTATAAGTGTTGGTGTTTTTGTTCTTAGTTTATAGTCAATGAAGTCTGGGCCAAGACCAAGGTCTGGATGTATTAAAAGGGTTTCTTTACTTTCCATGTTATTAAAGTTTTTACCCATACCTGATGCAAAAACTATAGGAAATTCTAAGCCTTTACTTTTGTGTATACTCATTATTCTTACGGTGTTGTCTTTCTCGCCAATAACTGATACTTCTCCAAAGTCTACGTCGTATTCTTTTAGTTTGTCAATATATCTTACAAAATTAAAAAGTCCTGTATAGCTTGTCTTTTCAAATTGGATTGCTTTTTGTAAAAGCATTTCTATATTTGCTCTTCGTTTGTTTCCTGCCGGCATTGCAGATAAATAGTTATAGTAGTTTGTGTCCTCAAGTATTTTATTTATGATTTCGTCTATTGGCATGTAGGAAACCCAAAGTCTGTATTTATTTATTTGCTCAGTAAAACTTATTAGTTTGGATTTTATGAGTTCTTCTTCACCCTCTTTTATGTATTTTAAGAGGCAGGTATATAGCTCTCCTTTTGAAATGGCCCTGATTTTTCCTAGTTCTTCTGATGTCATATTTACAATTGGTGATTTTAGTACTCCGGCTAATGCAATATCCTGTCTTGGATTATCAATAATTCTTAAGAGGTTTAGTACTGTTCTCACTTCTATGGTGGAAAAATATCCCTTTGTGCTGTCTGCATGGGCAGGTATGCCATTTGACATTAATTGATCTACAAAAACGTCTGACCAGCCTTTTAATGTTCTAAGTAAAATAACTATGTCACTGTATTTAGCTTTTCTATAGTCGGTTTTATCCCATACATATAAAGGATTTTCACCTGTAATGAGTTCTTTTATTTTATTTGCAATTGCCCTTGCTTCTAATTCAATATTGGTGTAATCTGATAATTCATTTAATGAATCGTCATCACCTTCTAATATTTCTTCTGTGTTTAAATTAACTAAAATAACATCCACGTCTTTGGATATATTTTTATTGGTTTCCAAAAAACTTGCTCCTGCATGTAATGCTATGTTGTCATTATAATCTATGTTGCCAAGTTCTTTAGTCATGATTTGTTTGAAAATTTCATTAATACCGCACAAAACTACCTCTCTGCTTCTGAAATTCTTATGTAAATCTATTTTAGCATATTTATTATCTGGAATTTCTTTATAGGTTTCATCCACATATATATTATATTTGTCCATAAATAATTCAGGTCTTGCCAGTCTGAATTTATAAATGCTTTGTTTTACATCTCCTACCATGAACATGTTTGGCTTTTCAAATTTTTCTTTTGATATACTGTTTAAAAGCATTTCCTGAACATGGTTACTGTCTTGATATTCATCAATTAATATTTCTTCAAAATATTCACTTAGATCTATTGCAACCGAGGTTGGAATAAACTCTTTTCCTTCTTTTTTTACCAATATATCCAGTGCCAAATGTTCCATATCGTTAAAATCAATTACATTTTTAGATACTTTTGTTTCACTAAATTTTATAGAAAATTCTTTGGTTAACTTTATTAGCATTTCCATACTTATTTGAGAATTTTTAATATCACAAAGCATTTCACTGCTTGGTTGAAAAAAATATTTTTTCTTAATGTTTTCAAGGGTTTTCTTTACGTCATTTCGTATGTTTTTTACTTCTTCCCTTTTTTCTGTTGAAATTGAGGTGTCTTTTTTAGAGGATAATCTGCTGAAATTTAAATTAGAAATTTTATCCTCTAATTCAAAATAACTTTTTGTATTATATAATGTATTAATTATTATTAAATCATCTTCAAGCATAGGTAAATATAAATATGGCCCATCACTTGCATTGCTAAGATCTATGGCATGTTCTATATTTTTTATGAAATCTTTTAATAGCGATTTTATGTAATTCATTAAAAACTTCATCCATTCAGTTTTTTCCATCGTTTCTACACTGTCTATTTCAAATGAATTTGATAAACTAGAAAGCCAGTCCATAGGCCACGGATAACTTTGGGAAAATCTATATAGCTGTAATATTAATCCCTCGATTTTTAAATCTGTTTTTCCCATGGCATAGCTTTCAATAAAATCATAAAATTCTTCACTGGCTTCTTCGTAATAGCTTTCTAGTAGTTCTTCTATAACATCTGATTTCATTAATTTATTTTCTGCTTCTTCTAATACTCTAAAGCTTGGATCTATATCTATGGTATTAAAATTATTTCTAATTATGTTTAAGCAAAAACTGTCTATGGTTGTAATGGATGCATTCGGTATAAGCATTAACTGTTTTTGCAAATGTGTGTCTTTAGGATTATCTTCAATTTCTTTTTCTATGGCTGTTTCAATTCTTTCCTTCATTTCTGCTGCTGCGGCACTTGTGAAGGTAAGAACCAAAATTTTGTCAATGTCTATACCGCCGTCAGTTATCATTTTAATTATTCTTTCAACTAAGACTGCTGTTTTTCCTGAACCTGCGGCGGCAGAAACTAAAATGTTCTTATTTTTAATCTCTATTACCCTTTTTTGCTCATTTGTCCAGTTCATATTATACTCCTTGTTCTTCTATTCCAATGATTTAATTATGATATAAGATTATTAGAATTACCTTATATACAATTGCAGTAACTAATTTCATTACTCCGTTCTTTTAACTGTTAGGGACTTAGAATTATTGGGGCAATTATACAAATAAGAAAAAACCTCCATAATAAGGAGGCTCTATTTCCTAATTTATTATGTTTAAATTCTTTGCCCTGTCCTTAGCAAAAATTTCAACGCATTTGTTATTGTACCACATTCAAGTATATCTGAATTATTTAAAAAAAATTTTTCACTTATTTCCTTCAAAGAATCTATAATATTTTTCCTGGATTCAAAAGACATCCTATTAATTTTTCCCTCTTCAACATCTGCCTCTAAATATCGATTGCTATTAAGTCCGTTAATAAGTGTCAAGTCAAAAACTATTTTTCCAGTGTAGTTACCTAGTTCCTCTTCAATTTTGTCAAGATTATAAGTAGGGCTATCATAAGAAGTTGCAATAATTAAATATTTATATTTATCAATATTAGTTTTTTCAATGGAAAAATTCTTCATCATAACCGCCACCTTTCCCAAAAAAGATTTTTCTAAATTAAATTTTCAATTACTAAGAATGTACTTTCCAATAAATTAACTATTTCGTAAAATATACTTATTGCTTCTTTTTTATTTTCAATCATTTTTGTATCAATTAATATTTGATTTGCATGAAAATATACATGTCGAGATCTAACAAAATAATTGTAAATTTCTTCAAGAACTTGTTCATATGAAGCCTCATTAATTTTTTCTCTCTGCTTCTTTATCAATACATACTTAATGCCTGAATTATCAGTAACAAAAACACTTCCAAAATTATGTTTTTTATCAACTGTTATCTTTTTACAATTAAGTAAAAATAATAAATATCCCTCCAAAGCTCTTAATGCAGGAAAAATACAACAAGTATAATCTTCTAGTATCTTTTCATCTTCAATCAATACAATTGAAGGAGAAAATAATTTCCATATTTCATTATCTATTTTACCACTATTATATGCCTTAGGCAATAATTTATTTATCTTTGCTCTAACATCATTAACACAAATCGTTGTATCAACAAAAGTATTGGTCATATCTACAACATCATTATCAGTAATACTAGGTATTAAGGAAATAAATGACAAAAACTCATTATACAAATATAGTGGCTTACCTTGAATCCCTACCTTGTAATCTTTATATACGCTCAAAGTCAACTTGTCTCCAATTTTACTTATAAACTGATAAACATGTTTATCATCTATATTTTTCTCAGTCATTTGAACATTAGGAAGCTGCCTTAAAAATTCAATGGTTTTTTCCATCCAACCTTCACCTAAGAAAATTGAATAATTTTTATTATCTGAAGTATTCCGTATCCCTTGTTTTTCGATAGCATTTTTTAATTTTATGGAATTTTCTACATTACTTCCAGTGGGATAAAATGTAGTAGAGCCATCTGCTCTCTGATATATATCAAGCTTAGACTCCTTTTCGTCAACAAGAAAAGTAAATCTCTTATGTTGACCAACTGTTTCTATACCTTTACCAGAAAAGTTTCCCCATATTTTAGTTCCCTCATTCAAGAGCATATTATTCAATTCTTCTAAATCACGATTAATATATACATTATCCTTAATCTCTTTATCATCAAATGTTTCTACTTTTACTTCTTTATTTGATTTGAAAATTGCATCTTTAGCCAATTGATCTGCCATGTCATTGTATTTGTTATTTGAGTGTCCTTGAACTTTTACAAATTTAATGTCTATATCATTCTTAATACTATTATAGTAAGCCTGATAAGCTTTTGTTCCATTTTTCTTAGCTCTCCACTCTCCCGTACACCATTTTGCAATGCCTTCATAGTCATGATATATTACAAGACTTTTATGTTTTTTACTCATAGCATATCGCATTGCAACTTCTGCTCCTTTTAATTCACCAGCTACATTTCTCATTTCAGCTAAATCCGTATTTAGTACCTTTTGAGAAAAACATTGTTCTTCTCCATCATATAAAATAACTATGCCATAAGAAAACTCTTTAGTTTCTTCATTATAACTACCATCTACATAAGCCTCAAGAACTTCATTATTTAATATATTGTCTGTTTCTTTTAGATCGTTTACTTCATTTATGTAATTTTCAGCATCTTCAAAAGTATCAAAGGTTTTATATTCTGCTCCTGAAAAACCATTTACCTGGTTTTTACACTCATTCCAATTATTATAAATTCCTTGTTTTTTCCCCTTTTTTACAGCATAATATTTATTTTTTAACATAAATTTTTTCTCCCTTCAAAAAAGATAGCATTATTAATTAACTCTTCATAAACATGAACACCAAGCTTATCATTCCGCTCATAACCATATATAGTTTTGTAATGAATAATGCTATATTCAAATTATAACATATAATATAATGTATATAAATTATATCACACCAAACATTTGTTTGTCAAAACAATTAATTATCCAATTCTTTTACTAAAATAAAATATATTATCATATCATTTTGAAGTTATTGAAGAACATATGCTATTTTATTAGCAGCTTATTGAGCTAAAATCTCCCAAATTTTATCTTCTTCAATTTTAGGCAGTTTTCTATATTCATTATTAGGAAGCTTTAAATCAAAACTACAAATTTCTTTAAATTCACAGTACTCACAAGATGTTTTGTTATCTTTTGCATAGGGGTTGATTTCAATTACTCCTGAAAGTATGGCTTCCCCTATTTCTTTTATATTCTTATATACGTGATTACTTAGTTGGCTAAATTGAGATGTACTTGCTATTTTTGATCTTTCGGTATAACTGCCGTCTTTTTTTATGCCAACCGGCAGTATATTGGAGGAAGAACCTATTGCATCATCTAAAAGTTTTATAATATTGGGGTCATCATTAACTAATCCATCTACCTTAAGTTTTTTTAGTATTTCTAAGTCTATGTTTTCCTTAGTGCCTTCCCTGTCAACTAAAGGGTCTTTTATATTATAATAAAAAATACCTGCCGGAATTATGTTTTTATCTGGATTTATTTTAGATTCTATTTCTACCGCGGCATTTAGGTATATCATTAATTGGAATTGCAGACCATAGTATACACTTTCTAGTTCAAATTTTGCATTTCCCGATTTATAATCAACGATTTTTAAATATATGTTTTCACCATTATCATATTTATCTACTCGGTCAATCTGACCTTGTAAAAATATATTTTCGTCCTTTGATAATGGTATATTTAGAGCATCTAAGTTGTCATATGAAGAAAACTTTATTTCATAGTTGTTTGGCTTAAATTTACCATGTTTTATATGCTCCGAAATTGCCCACACAGTTCGGTTGATAATTCTTGTAATTCTGTTTATGGCGTATTCATTTCTTTTTGAGCTTTTTAAAATATAATTACCATATTCATCTGTAGATTCTGCTACACTTTGAGCTACTAGTTCTTCTCTTTTTTCTTCGCTAATATCTGCCCAGTCAAGATTTTCCTCTCTTAATTTATTAGAGAAATTTTCTAAAGAGCTGTGAAATAATAGACCGAGATCTAAGGCTCCCAATTTGTATATTTCTCTTTCCATAAGCTGTAAACCATATTTTAAAAAGTGGGAATAGGCACAGGAAGCGTATTTTTCAAGTCTTGTAACACTGTTAATAAGCTGTTTTCCATATATTGCATTGGAAACTGCTTTGGATATCTTATTTTCTTTATTAGTGTATGTGGAGGCATTTATTAGTTCAGTAATTTTGTCTTTCCAAAGTGGGTTATTATAATACCAGTTAAATAATTCCATCCATTTTTTATTAGTATTATTATTTACATATTCCCTTAAGCCTTCTGCTATTAATTCAATTCCACTGCTTTCGGTGTTTATCTCATCTATGTTTATAGTTTCTTGTTCTTGTGTAATTTTAAGATTCGGAAATATTTTGTTAATTTTAGTTATTATATTAGAGGGCCGCATTGCTTTTCCATTAGAATCTAACTTGCTGTAACAAATATACAGCCTGTCCTGTGGTTTTGTTAAATTAAGATATAAGTAAAAATAAGTTGTAAGAGTCTCTAGTCTGTTTGTTGGAGCTAATTCCATGTCATTTGAAATAAGCAGTTCACGGTCTAAATCTGATAGTATTCCTGTGTTTGCTCCGCTTTTTGGAACTATTGTATCATTTACTCCAATAAAAAACAGTGCCTTTATATCCTTAAGCCTTGTTCTTTCTATATCACCTGCTACTACCTGATCTACTCCCGGTGGAATTACTCCTATAGAGGCTTCTTCAAATCCAGAAATCAAGATTTGCCTGTATTCATTGGCAGTAATATAAGAATCTCCCAACAAATCAACAATTTTCTCTAAAATATCAATTGCTATTTTATATATTTGCTTATATTCCTTTTCAAGCATTTTTTCGTTTATATTACCAAAATATATGCTGTAATTCTCAAGCTTTCTTTGTATGTCTAGGGATAATATAAAATTATATAATTCTATGGTAAATTCCTTTACACTTTTCTTACCATTTAAGGTTTTTCTAAGTGTTATTATAGGTTTCATTACATTCGTTCTTATTTCATTTAATTTATCAAGGTCAATTTCATCTCTTGACTTAAATTGCCTTATCCATTCCATTTTCCATCTTTTATAACCTTTTATTCCCAGTGCAAGAACATAATTTTCTAAAATGTCAATGTCCTCATTGGATATATCACACAATCCACATCTTAAATATCTAAACATACTTTCATAAGTAAAATCTCTTGTTATTACTTCAAGAGATGATGTTATCAGTTCAACCAGAGGATTAGACAGCATACTTTTTTTATTATCCAAAAAATAAGGTATTCTTACATCGTCAAATACTCTTTTAATAATATTTCCATAAGTATTAATATCTCCTGTTACAATAGCTATATCCTTATACCTAAAACCTTGTTTTATTAGTTCTAAGATTTCATGAGATATATACTTTACTTCTGAAATTGGGTTTTTACATAAATGAATACTAATGTTATCCTGTTCTTCTAAATATTCTTTATATGGATATCTAAAAAGATTTTTTTCTAATTCGGCAAGAGGAATACAATTCTTAAATCTATGTGGTACTTTATCATTAATTAAAATGTCCTTTTCCCTTATAATTCCTGCACTTTGTGAAATATTATTAAGCCTGTTTATAGTTTTTTTACTTAAATGAAAAATACTAAAATCATCATTAGTATTCGTTAAAACTCTTACGTCAATTGTTATTGTAATAACTATTTTTTTTGAATATTTCATAAGTTCTTCTAAAAGTTTATATTGCGAGGGGGTAAAGCCTGTAAAACCATCTAAATATATACTTCCATTTTTAATAATGTCTGAGTATTTTATAACCCCTCTTAATATGTCTAATATTTCCTCAGCAGTTATATATTTTTCTTCAATCATATGTTTAAAACCATTAAATATAACACGAATGTCCTTTAGTTTTGCATTTAGTAATGGTTTATTTTCTGTTTTATTTATCATTTTTTCTATTTCTTCATCTGTGATGCTGTACTGATAAAACTCCGAAATTAATGATTTAAGTTCACTTATAAAACCTTGTTTCCTTACATTAGATGAAAAAAGGGTAAGCTCATCTTTTTTTTCTTCAATTACTTTTCGTAACATCATAGTTTTTCCTATATCATCCAGTATCAGCTTTTGGCTAAAGGATATTTCTGTAAATATTCTATGGGCTAATCGCATAAAGCTTAGTATGTCTATATTCATTGTTCCCTTTTGAGGATGAAGCATTACAATGTCCTTTTGGGTCTGCATGGTAAATTGTTCGGGTACTATAACCAAATAATTCTCTAATTCATTTTCCATGGATTTACTTATAATATCTTTATATAGTTTAAATGATTTTCCTGATCCTGAACTGCCTATAAGTAATTGCAGTGGCATATAATCACCTCTTTAATTTAAATTTATCAGCGGATAATCCGCATAATTTTTATTGATTATTCTACCTAATAAATTAATCCAGCTTTTACATTCATTTAATATAATTGCATCACTGGTAATTACATTTTTATTTTTAGAAAGAACACTGTCTACATTATTTATAAGTTCTACATCTACTTTTAAATCATAATCATTTGCAATTTCTAAAATTCTTTGCTTTAATCTGCCTGAATTAGATACAGGTGAATCTAAATATATAACTGCTTCTCCTACATAAAGGTTAGTTAGTTCTTTGAATATTAGATTAATTGCCCTATCAGTTTTATCAATTAAGCGATATGTTCCGTGTAGTCCTGCTAAGTCCCTTATGGTACCATCCATACATGAAAGAAGGGTTGTTTTTGATAGTAAAACTTCTAATGAAATTATTGTATTAAAACCATCTATATAAACCCTTTCTCCAAATAGATTTCCGCTTACCTCTTTTTTTAGCCTGCTTTTAATATCATTTTCTCCGGAAATAATACGGGTAAGTGCCATTCGCTGTCTGGCTGAAAGCATAAACCTGTCTCCTACAAAAGTTACTGCTCTCTTTATGTCATAATCTCTGTTTACTAAATAATATATATCTTCTTTTGCATTTTTAAGGGTTATAATACTTTCTTTGTTAAATTCTTTTTCGTCGGTTTGAACAAATCCTCTTCTGACAACCTTTGGTTCTTCTTTATTTTCTTCCATAGCATATACATTATGATTTATATATTCTTGCATTATATCTTTTTGCTTTATTTCTTCTTGTTTTATTTCTTGTCTAATCTCATCATTACTTACCTCAACCTCATCAATTTCAAGTCCACTCCCACTAATTGTAACTTTTGTATCCTTACTTGATAATATTAAATCTAAAAACTCTTCTCCATATTTTATTAACTTACTTTCTCCAACACCCTTTATATTACTAAGTTCATCTAAAGTACGGGGTTTTATTTGGGAAATCTCATTTAATGTAGTATCATGAAACACTACGTATGGGGGTACTTTATCCCTTATTGCAATTTCTTTTCTAAGTGCTTTTAATTTTTCTAAAAGTGATGCATCAACTGTTTTTTCTTTTTTATGTATAACAGCTTCTTGAATAATCACCTTTTCTTTGTTCTGCAAAATAGGTATCGACTTTTCGGTTAATTTAAGAACCGGATACTGTTCCTGAGTTTTATGTATATACCCTTCGGCTATAAGCTTATTGATTAATAATTCAATATCCTCTTTTTTTCTTGCAGCCATTAAGCCATGAGTTTTTAAACTGTCTAATCTGAATGAGGTTATTTTTTTATTTTTCGAACCCTTTAATATATCAGCTATTATGTTTTTTCCAAACCTTTGATCACTTCTGTAAATACATGATAAAATCATTTGTGCATCAAGTGTTATATCTTTAAGTTCCGTATCATTATTGCAAACACTGCAATTATCACAATTATCCGTAGCTGTAAAATCTCCAAAATAATTCAACATATATTTTCTTAAGCAGGTTGAAGTATGACAATAACTTTCCATTTGCTGTAATTTTTTATATTCATAGGTCTTTCTTTCTTCGGATAATTGGGATTCATCGATAAAATATTTTTGAGTTGTCGTATCTCCTTGGGAATATAATAAAATGCATTTGCTTTTTTCTCCGTCTCTTCCTGCTCTTCCGGCTTCCTGATAGTATGATTCCATATCCTTTGGCATGTTGTAGTGAATTACATATCTTACGTTAGATTTATCAATCCCCATACCAAATGCATTTGTAGCAACTAAAACATTTATATTATCATATATAAAGTCTTCCTGAAATTTATTTCTTTCCTTATCAGATAACCCTGCATGATACATTCCTGCTCTAAAGTTATTTTTAAGTAAAAAATCATACAGCTTTTCTACCTCTTTACGTGTGGCAGCATATATTATACCTGTATCCTCTTTGTTTTCATTTACAAAATTTTTTATGTATTTTAGTTTGTCCGCATTTTGAACTACTACAAATTCTAAATTAGCCCGATCAAATCCTGTTATAAATTTATTTGGATTGTTTAATCCAAGTATGGTTATTATGTCATCCTGCACAGCTTTGGTGGCTGTTGCCGTAAATGCTGATATAGTTGGTCTGGCTTTTAACTTCAATATAAAATCTTTAATTTTCACATAACTTGGCCTAAAGTCATGGCCCCATCTTGATGCACAATGTGCTTCGTCAATTATAACATCACCTAAGATAAAATCGGATGCATTAATTACCTCAATAAATCCTTCTGCCTCAAGTCTTTCAGGTGCTATGTAAATAATTTTATAATTGCCCTGCTTTATATTATTAATCCTTTGATAGTATTCTCTTCCGGTAATGGAACTGTTTAGATAAATTGCAGGAACTCCAATACTACATAAATAATCTACCTGATCCTTCATTAAAGAAATAAGGGGTGAAATAACTATGGTTATATCCTTACTTATTATTGCAGGAAGCTGATAACAAAGAGATTTTCCTGCTCCTGTTGGCATTATAGCAAGAGTGTCCTTATCTTCTAAAATACTGTCTATTACTTCTTCCTGACAATCTCTAAATGTACTATATCCAAAATACTTTTTTAGTAATTCTATTTTCATTAATGTAAACTTCTCCTTTTGTGTCGATTTGTCATAGTACAACGATTCGTAAATTCTCATAAACCTGATATTTCACTGTGTGTATGAGGATTTACGAAACGGCGTACTAGTGAGATCGGAATATTAATAGTCATCTCAAATACAATATTTGTCAGATGACTATTATTTATTCCGTTTTTTGTTACAATACGCATGTTTAAAGATGTTAATTATGGGAATTTTAATTGATAATATAGAATTTTTTATTTGTCACTATTTGGTTTATCTCTGCTTGCAGATTGCTTCTTATGAGTTCTGTTATGATTTTTCCCTTCTTCACTTGCCAGAGTTTGTCCGCCATGTGCTTTTGCTTCTCTTACTTCTTTTGGATCAATTTGACTGTCTTTTGGCATTTTTTGTTCTCCTATTATTAAGATTAAAAGATCTAAAAAGCATTCAGATAGAATTGCTTTTAATCTTTGAGTATTATTATTTGCCAAAAGTAAGATTATTATTAGTTACTATTCATATCATGTTAACTCCGTGAATTTAATGATTTCCCATACCCATTTAACTTAAATTAATTAGACGTTAGGATAATTACTTATGCTCAACAAATTGAACATTTTCTCCGTCTGGCCCTTTTATAAAGAAAAATCTTGTATCAGGTGATGGATTTATTATTTCTCCAAAATTAATATTTTTTAACTTTAGTTCTTCTATTTTTTCATCTAAAGAAGTTATTTCAAAGCCTAAACTTAGTCCATTATATATAATATCCTCTGACTTTTCATATTGAATTAGTTCAAGTTGTGCTTCTCCTTCACATAAAAAAGCAAATTTTGCAGTTGGTGCTGCAAAAGTTCTATTTAACTTTAATCCAACTACCTCCTGATAAAATTTTAATGATTCTTCCATGTTTTTTATATTTATTGTTGTCCAGCAAAATTTCATGATTTTTCTCCTTTTAATTGTTCTAAGTATATCATACTCTTTACCCTGATTTATGTCAAATACTAGTTAATTAATATAAATGTCAAGTTACTATTCACGCCAATGTCAAGGTTACTATTCACGGCCTGATTAATATTAGGTCAATGAAAAAGTCCTTCAATACAGTAAATTAATTTTTCAAATGAATATGAACATATATGTGTACAATTGTGCAGACCGTCCGAGGAAGCGTTTATGTTTTGTCAAGACTTTGCTTGCAAAGGCTT
>JAVBPB010000062.1:0-5238 GCA_031549965.1 Mobilisporobacter sp.
TTGTAAATTTATATAGTGCTTCTTCCTTCTGTGTAATATTCATATTTTCCCATTCCATAGGAGCTTTTTGCTTAGCAGGATCTGCCCAAAAATCGGAGTAATGAAAGTTAACTAATAACTTCATTCCATTGGCAGTAGCACGTTTTCCCATTTGTATTGCCTTTTCTAAGTCGGAATTTCCGCCTCCAAATCCTTGGTTTTTAGAATCGTAAGGATTATTCCATATTCTTACACGAATATAATTTACTCCAGCATCTTTGAGAGTGGTAAAAATATCCTGTTCATTGCCTAGTTCATTATAAAATTTTACACCACTTTGTTCAAGTGCAATAATACTTGATATATCAACTCCTTTAATGAAATCATCAGTTAAGCCATCAACTTTTTTAACAAAAATATTAGCCTCAACACTTTGATTACTATCTGCTTGGTTAATTTCTACAGCCTCGGTAGAAGTTTCAGGCTGAGTTTTGGTAGTTGTTTCAGATGTAGGAGCAGTAGTTGTGGGAGATTCATTATTATTTTGATTTTTTTTAGAACCACATCCTGTTAATGAGGTTATTAAGCTTAGAGCTAATAATAGTGTAACTAATTTTAATTTTTTCATCTTTACCTCCAAAGTTATTATTTTTATAATTTTATCAAGTATATAGTAAAATTTAAATATGTAATTTTAATGGTATAAAGTAAAATATTATTGTCTTGTTTTTTAGGATGATTAGTCTTTATAGAGATAGAACTAAATAAATATAATATATATTTAAGTCTCATTTTTAGATTCAACTAAAAATGAATAGATGGAGAATAAAAAAACTCCCAGAAGGGAGCAAAATTCACCACATGATGCTTGATACTGCTCGTAAACTTTATTTACATCTTCAGTAGCATTTAGTTTTTTAGCTGAAATGATACTAGCAAAGCTAAAAAATGAAGTATCATACATAAAAAATTAAGTCCTTGTGCGGAATAACCTTTAAATACCATTATCTTAGGCATACATATGGAACAACCCTTGCTCTGCTGAATGCTCCTATGCATATTTTGTGTCGGCAGATGGGACAAGCGTCTGGTAATGTGACACAGAAATATTACTTAGGTGATTCAAAAGAAGGTATGAAAATATTAAAATCCAACCTTAATAAGTTTAAATAGAATAAACTAGATGAAACATTGTCGCCAGAAGAAGAGGGGATAGCTTAAAGATGCGTTGATTTTTTATTATAATTGATATATAATAAAAATATAGAAAGGGGGCATGATTGTGACAAGAGAAAATTATTTATTGTATGTAGAAAAGACGATATTATCTTATTCTACAAAAGTAAAAAAATATTTAGTCAATAGATTTATAGAAATTGGTATAGCTATAAAAAGTACTAAAATGTTAGGTCGAATGAATATTGAAGGTATAGAAACTGTAGACATTACAGAAAAAAGTTTTGATGAAGCGTTATTAACTTGCTTGAAAGAAAATGAAAAAGCTTTAATGGAATTTGAAAAATGGGAATTTGAAAAAGATTATAAATATTCTGTTTTATTTTCTTGCGATAAATTTAATGAATTATTTGAAAGTGTAAAATGTATTAAGCCTTTAGAAACGTGTGAGAAAGATAATGTATTTAATACATTAAATATGCCAGTAGCTTTTCATGATGAAGAAAGAAGTTATTTAAAATTTATATTAAAATATGCAACTATTCACCCAGTAACCCAAGAAGAAATGCTTTTAAAATATCCAATTCTTTTAGTATTGCATAAGAACGGGGAATTAATTGAAATTAGATTTGATGTGTTAAAAAAGGCTTTTATTTTAGACCAAGAGCAAGAAACATACGCAAGCATGATTGAGTCTATAAGGAAATATGTGTTTGATAGTTTTAAATGTAATTTAGAGGGTCTTAATTTGGATTTTATGGTTGGTGTTGCAAAGCAGAATGATGATATTAAGCTTATAGCACAATATATGAGACTAACAAATGGTGGATATGCACAACTAGAAGTTGGGAATAATCAAGAATATATGTTGCCTTTTATTGGAGAATTAAGAACATTATTATTTGATTTTAACACTGAATTGGAAAAGGTACCAGATGTCAAAGATGCATTAGAACAATTTATGTTTGAAAAAGATGAAATGTCAGATTATCCTTGGATTGAGGTACTTTGGGAAGATGATATTAAAACAAGAAGTATTCATGTGAAATTTGTATTTAATTATATGAATAAAGAATATGCTTTAATACAACACTATTATAATAATGTTTTGGTGGGAATGGAGCGGATGAATTATGTTATCAAATACATTGTCACAAATAGAAGTGATAATACAGAATAAATTGGATGATGTTGTTTTAAATGAGCTGATGGATTTTTTTAAGCACTATAAAAAGGGCATGTGGCTCTATCCAGGTGTATTTATACGTAAATACAATATTTCAATGGAATGTATTTATGAAATTTTAAACGAGATGGAGAAACAGGGTATTATACAAAGTTATTATGAACTGTATTGTAGTCAATGTCAAAAATCTAATGGTGTTGTTAAACTTTTTAATGAATTACCAGAAACCTTTGAATGTGAACTATGCAATTGTGAATTACCAACAATTGAAAATGCTGTAATAATTTACCAGGTGATTAAAGATGAATAATCAAGATATAGAAATTTCAAAGGCTCTTTCAATTTTAAGCAAGATAAATTCAGAAGCAAGATGGGAAAAAATATGTGAAATTAGTAGCATTCAATTAAATAATTATAACTTGAAATTGAAAGAATTTAAAAGATTAAATTCTCTCAACAAAAAAATTGATATTGTCCCCCAAAATATAAATAAGTTAAAGGGAGATGCATTGGAAGATTTAGTATATTACTTATTGGAGATATCTGGAGATTTGTTTGAGGTAGAAAGAAATCTTCGGACAACCACAAATGAGATTGACCAAGTAATTGTTCTGAAACCAAAAGGAAAGGTACTATTAAATTCAGGGCTGTTAAACAGAAAATTAGAAAGGATTTTAGGAGAATGTAAAAACTATAACAAAATCGTAGATGTAACGTATGTTGGAAAGTTTTGTAGTTTATTACTTACTACTGGGATTACTTTGGGTTTACTTTTTTCATATCATGGTATTAGTGGTTCAGGATGGAATTATGGTAGCGGTTTAATTAAAAAATTTTATCTACATAAAGAAGATTTGGAAAAAAGATATTGTATTATTGATTTTTCATTGAAAGAGTTTGATATGATAAGTCAAGGACATAATCTACTAGAAATAATAGAGGATAAGTTATTAGCATTACAATTAGATACAGATTATATAAAATTGCTATCTAAACACCCAGCAGAATCATAACTTATTCAAAACTTATCTCGTTAAATTCTACAGGATAAGTCTAAAAATTTGAGAAAAGTTATCTATTAGATTGATGAATCTATGAAAGAAAAGTTTCCAATAAAAACATAGAAGATAGCTTAGAAAAGGAAATCAAGTATGTAAAGATTTAATTAAAGTAATACAAGAAAATGAAAAAATACAGCATTATCCGAAAGTACAGGAAAAATTATGGTGAATAGCAACCAAAATTTAAGAAAAATAGATATCAAATCATAAATAAAATGATTTAATATCTATTTTTTGGTAACTTGAAAATATAATGCTGAAAAACAAAGGTTTTTCAGTGACCTCTCTTGTAATGAGTGTGGCTTTTTATTAATGTAACCCAGAGTACCGCAAACTAGCATAAACACTAGGTTTATGGCAGTATCATTGTGACACACAGAGGAATGACACGAAATATGATTTTATAGGATGTTGCAGAGTAATCATGACACTATTATGCTACGAAGGGGGATTAAAAGGCTGAAATCAAGCACAAAAAGAGGATAGACAAAATATCATCTATCCTCATCAAAGCCTTATTCTAAGCCATGTACATCTTAAGCAAAATATCTCTCAAGTAATCCCTTAAATGCCTTACCATGTCTGGCTTCATCCTTAGCCATCTCATGAACAGTATCGTGTATAGCATCAAGATTTGCAGCCTTAGCACGTACCGCTAAGTCTTTTTTACCAGCAGTAGCACCATTTTCTGCTTCAACTCTTAATTCAAGATTCTTTTTAGTACTGTTAGTAAGAACTTCACCTAATAACTCAGCAAATTTTGCGGCATGTTCAGCTTCTTCATAAGCAGCTTTTTCGTAATACATACCAATCTCAGGATAGCCTTCTCTAAATGCAACTCTAGCCATTGCAAGATACATACCAACCTCAGTACATTCTCCAGAAAAATTAGATCTTAAATCAGACATAATATCTTCAGAAGAACCTTGAGCTACACCTAAAGTATGTTCATCAGCCCAAACTAAATCTCCAGATTGTTCATTGAATTTAGAAGCATTAGCTTTACATACAGGACATGCCTCAGGAGCCTCATTACCTTCGTGAACATAACCACAAACACTACATACATATTTTTTCATTTTGTTTTCCTCCTTAAATTAAATAATAGTAATCATTACTGATATTATTATAATACTATATATAATTTTAAATGTCAATACAATTTATGAATTTTTTTATAAATTATTCTTTTTATTTAAGCAATTTTCACAAATGCCATGAAAAAGGGCAGTATGGCCCTGAATATTTCCTTTAAAATTAGCATTAGCTATAATATTAATATGATCTATGGATTCCATTTTTAAATCATATACTTGGTTACATGTATTACATATAAAATGATAATGAGGTTTAGAATTTCCATCAAACCTATCAAAATTATCACCACATGAAAGTTTTAATATTTCACCTCTTTCAGCTAAAAAACCTAGGTTCCTATATATAGTACCAAGGCTAATATTAGGATATATTTCTCTCATAGCAGTATAAATAGTATCAGCTGTAGGATGATCATTTCTACCATCTAAATATTGCTTAATGGATTCTCTTTGCCTGCTATACTTTGCGATCATAAAAATTCCACCTTTCAATAATAGTAATTATTATTATTTAATATTTTACTATAAAAAATATTAAAAGTCAATAAAAAAGAGCTGTATAAAAAATTATACAACTCTTTTTGTTACTATTCACGGTCTGATTAATATTAGGTCAATGAAAAAGTCCTTCAATACAGTAAATTAATTTTTCAAATGAATATGAACATATATGTGTACAATTGTGCAGACCGTCCGAGGAAGCGTTTATGTTTTGTCAAGACTTTGCTTGCAAAGGCTT
>JAVBPB010000051.1:0-23991 GCA_031549965.1 Mobilisporobacter sp.
GGGTTATATTTGATCTTAAAAATAATCCATATAGCAGAAGAATTATGAATAATATTTAAGTCCATGAGGATTTGAAGGATATGAGGCTGTATCATTGTGCTTATAGTATGACTTTTAATGTTACGGGTGATAGGCTTAATGCGGTTTTGAATCAGAGATCTCAGGATGTACTTACGGCTAATAACTGGAATGTTGTTCAGTATGCGGTGCTTATTCATATGCTTGCTAATGTTTGTGGGTTGAAGGTTGGGGAGTTTGTTCATGTGATTGCAGATGCTCATATTTATGATAGGCATATTCCATTGGTTAAGGAACTTATTGAGAGGGAATGTTTTGAGGCTCCTAAGTTTTTTATTAATACAGAGGTTAAGGATTTTTATCAGTATACTGTTGAGGATTTCAGGCTTGATGATTATGTGGTGGGGAAACAGATTAAGGGAATTCCGGTTGCTGTTTAAGGCTTTTTGATTTTATATTAGGAGATTTTTGATATATTATTAATAATTTAGAAAAACTTAAGAGGTGAAAAGATGAACATTATAGTAGCAGTAGATAAGAATTGGGCGATTGGGCATAGGAATAATTTGCTGGTTAGGATTCCTTATGATATGAAACTTTTTAAGCAGGAGACTATTAATAAGGTGGTTGTTATGGGAAGGAAAACTTTGGAGAGTTTTCCTAATAAGCAACCGCTTATGCAAAGAATAAATATTGTAATTACTAAGGATAAAGATTATTTTGTTAAGGGTGCTGTTGTTGTTCATTCAATGGATGAGGCTTTAGAGGAAATTAAGAAATATGAGTCTAAGGATGTTTATGTGATTGGTGGAGGAGAGGTTTATAGGCAATTTTTGCCATATTGTGATGTGGCTCATGTCACTAAGATTGATTACCAGTATGAAGCGGATACTTTTTTCCCTAATTTGGATGAAATTGATGGTTGGGAGATAGTTTTTGAGTCTGAGGAGAATACTTATTTTGATTTGGAATATAGGTTTATAAAATATGAGAAAAAATAATAAAACTTTAGGGCATTTGCTGGCATTATTTACAGTTTTAATATGGGGGACTACATTTATATCTACTAAGGTTTTGTTAAATACGTTTAAGCCAATTGAGATATTATTTTATAGATTTTTCTTTGCTTATATATTTTTGTTTTTGTTGTATCCACGATTTATGAAGTATAAAAATATTAAAGAGGAACTACTTTTTTTCGGTGCAGGAATAAGTGGAGTTACATTTTATTTTTTGTTTGAAAATACGGCTTTAACTTATACATACGCTTCAAATGTTGGAGTGTTGACTTCAATTGCACCTTTTTTTGTGGTACTGTTGTCATGGTTTTTTTTAAAGGATGAAAAAATTAATCTAAGTTTTTTTATTGGTTTTGTTATTTCTATTATTGGAATTATATTGATAACTTTTAATGGAAAGTTTGTGCTTAATTTAAATCCCTTTGGTGATTTTTTGGCTATATCTGCTACATTCTTTTGGGGTTTGTACTCTATTTTTATGAAGAAGATAGGTGATTGTGGGTATAATATGATTGGTTCTACAAGAAAAATTTTCTTTTATGGAATTATTACTATAATACCAGCTATGTTTATATTTGATTTTAATTTTAAACTTGAAGGATTTAATAATTATGTTAATTTACTTAATTTGATATTTCTTTCTCTGGGTGGATCTGCCATAGGTTATGTTACTTGGAATAATGCAACTAAAATACTTGGGGCTATAAAGACAAGCGTTTATATTTATATGATTCCAATAGTTACAGTAATAGTTTCTGTTTTAATATTAAATGAAAAAATTACTATGGCGGCAATTGGCGGGATGGTGCTTATTATAATAGGATTGGTGATTTCGGAGAGAATAAAAAAGAAGTCTTAATTAAGATTGTAGTTAAAGCCTTGAACATAGAGAAGATATTTTTACATATATGTTCATATTCATTTGAAAAATTTTCACAGCCTACATTAAGGACTTTTTCGAGACCAACCTCAACAAAGCTGTGCATAGTAACGAAAAAGTGCAAAAAATAAACTAAGGGAATTAAAAATATTTGAATTATTAAATATTTTGTGTTAGAATATTACATAACTTAAATTTGGAAGAGTAAGGAAAGGATGACAAAATATGCTAGATATCAGAATTGAGCAAACTAAAATGCCTAAGGAAAAGCCAACTGAGGACAATCCTTTAACTTTTGGTACTATTTTTACAGATCATATGTTTGTTATGAACTATGAAATAAATAAGGGTTGGCATGACCCAAGAATAGTTCCTTATCAGCCTATACAATTAGAACCTTCGGCTATGGTATTTCATTATGGTCAGGAGATGTTTGAAGGATTAAAGGCATATAAGGCGGAGGATGGGCGTTCTTTACTATTTCGTCCGGATATGAATGCTAAAAGAACTAATAAGACTAATAGAAGAATTTGTATACCAGAAATTCCGGAAGAAGATTATGTTCAAGCTATTAAGGAATTGGTTAAAGTAGACAATGATTGGATTCCTGCTAAAGAAGGAACATCATTATATATCAGGCCATTTATTATAGCAACCGATCCATTTTTGGGGGTTAGACCATCTAATACGTACTTATTTATAATTATACTTTCGCCAGTTGGTGCATATTATCCAGAAGGTCTTAATCCAGTTAAGATTTGGATTGAAGATGAGTACGTACGTGCAGTGATTGGTGGCATTGGAGAAGCCAAAGCAGGTGCCAATTATGTGGCAAGTATGAAAGCTCAGGACAAGGCACATGAAGAGGGTTATTCCCAAGTATTATGGCTTGATGGTGTCCATCGCAAATATATTGAAGAAGTTGGAGCTATGAATATATTCTTTAAGATCAATGGTACAGTTATTACTCCGGCTTTAAATGGAAGTATTTTACCAGGAATTACAAGATATTCTGCTATTGATTTGTGCAATAAATGGAATATTCCAGTGGAAGAAAGAGTTATTTCAATTGATGAGATATATGAGGCATATGAAAAAGGAACTCTTGAAGAAGTATTTGGAACTGGTACGGCGGCAGTTGTATCTCCTGTTGGACAACTAAAATGGGGAGATAAGATCATGCATATTAATGATGGCAAGATAGGTGAAATAAGTCAAAGATTATATGACTCAGTAACAGGTATTCAAAGAGGTAAAATCGAAGATACATTTGGATGGACTGTTGAAGTAAAATAATTCAATTTTCCAAAGAGCTTATTTTGCAAATTTTTTTATTATAAAAATGATTGAAAAACTTAGTATAAAAAGGCGACCTTTTAAGGTCGCCTATATTATTTGGGTATTTATTTAAAAATATCCATTGATTTTTTTGCAATTCTTTCACCGAAAACTTTTGCACGTTCTTTTTGAAAATCATCTCCATCTTTTATCATTGCTAATCCTAAATGAGTAAATGGCTGACCTAGTGCAGTTCCACCCGAATAGACCAACATTCCTTTTACTAAGATGTGGTTAACAAGTGTTAGAAGAGCAGTTTCACTACCACCACCGAATGTATTTGCAGTGGAGAAAACAGCCCCTAATTTACCTTCAAGTTTTAGAGCACTGCAATCTTCATCAAAGAATTTTTTTATCTGCCAGCACATATTAGCGTAATATGTTGGAGAACCAAAAATAATAGCATCAGATTGATTTACAAAATCTACATTAATTTCTTCTGGAAGCATTAGTTTGGTTTCTATATGACCAATAGAATCAATTCCTTCCTTAATAAGTCGGGCAGTATTATGGGTGTTATTTGTTTTACTATAGTATATAATTGATATTTTCATTGATTTATCCTTTCTAAATTAAACTAATTCAGCAATTCTACTAACAGCAGTATATATTTCAGATATCTTATACCAAGTAGGATAGTCAACAATTCCAGTTTGAGGTAATCCAAATATTCTTTGAATTGCAGTTACTGCATTTTTAGTTTCATTACCAAATTGCCCATCAACCCTTACTTTAGGAACCTGTGGATAAGCAGTTGCTATAGTATTAATTTGAGACTGCATTTGACGCACTTTATCACCACTAGAACCTACAACTAAATTACTTCCAGGCCAAGATGATGGAACACCAGAAATTTGTTCAGCAGAGTTAATGTACATATTGTCTCCGTAAAAATATCTGATAATTTCAATAGGATTGTATCCTTGATCCCCAAGATATTTGGAACCCCATTGGGTCATCCACTGAGGACACTGAACCGTTTGACCATCACAGTACTGGGTAAGTATCGGCTGTCTGACATTAGGTCTTGAAAGAAAATTAGTAAAAATAGTATCGACAATGGCAGATATATTTTTGTAAATATTTCTGCCGTACATCCATTTATGATCAAATGCAGTTGAGGAAGTTATTGTAAAATTATATCCTTGATTTCTATACCATTCTGTATATACTCGGTTTAAAGTAAAGGACATTATAGCTAAAACATTTGCCTGAATAGTAGATTCTGGCCATGTTGCATAAATTTCGCTGGAGGCGACGTTTTTAATATAGTCTTTATATTTTACATAATGATTGGTAGCGGTTGTATCTGCTGGGGTACCATCATGTACAATAACATACTCGGGAATAACTACACGGCTAAGTACAATTTCACCTGTCTCAGCCATTGGTTTAATTTCTGCTTCAGCAATTTTAGGAGGATAGCTTCCATACAAAGTATGAGGTGGTATAACAATATGACCACTTTCTTGCACTTCTTCAAGAGGGGTGAGAGATACTTCTAAAAGTGCAGTTTGCTCAGCAAGGATTTCATTACCAGCAACAGTTATAGGATCATATCCTTCTGCTTCAACTTTTACGGTGTATTCTGAATATGGTTGTTCATTACCAGGTTCCATGCTATATTCAAGTGGAGGACTTTCAAGTTCAACTGCATTAGTTTGACCTGAATTATTGGTTTGAATAACTTCTAAAACTTTATCTGGTTCGGAAGTATAGGAAATAGATATTTTGGCATTGTTAATAGGTATAAAACCTAAGTCAGAAGTGACATTAATTTGAAATTTGCCAAAGGACTGAGTATCCAATTGAGCTGGATAAACTATATTTTTGACCATAAATACCTCATAAAATTAATCTTGATATATATTATGATAAAAATGGTATCTTTATGAATTTTATTATTGTGGTTGCTAATATTGTCTTTTGTCTTTAGTTTTTGGAAGAGGGGCTTTGCCTTTTTAGCCTTTTGGATCTCCAAGATGTGAAGCATTAGGCTGTGAAAATACAAAAGTGCCAAATGCTTCACATCTTGGAGAGATTTAATTTTTGAGGCAAAGCTGGGACTGAATTATGTGATAAAAATAGCTTTCCTAAATCCGATTATTTTCTAATGTTAGAATGGATATAGGAAAGCTTGGTAATTTTAATATTTACTATTTTGCTCAGGGATTATTACTAAACAAAGAACATATGCAAGTATGCCAGAGCCTCCCATTAGAGAAAATAAAAGAAAGCCTATTCTGATAACTGTAGGATCAATAGATAGATATTCACCTATTCCTCCACATACACCAGCTAAAAATTTATTACTTCTTGAACGAAATAATCTTTTTTCCATACGATCCTCTCCATTTCATATTTTATTTGTTTTTTTATACCATATTTCAATATATAGTAATATTATATATAATTATATACATTAAGGCAATAAAAAAAGCTTAATTTTAAATAAATATAACCAGATGTTAATGGATATTTAATTGAATTTTAATTATATAGATAATGATATTTAAATAAAAAATATCCACTTAATCAATAACTTTTTAAGTATCGATAAAGTGGATATTTTTTATTAATTTCAAAGATTCATAAAAAAGTATAAAATTAATTTATTCCATTACAATCTTGTTTACCTTATTTAATGCTCCAACCATAACTGTTGCAAATATTAACATTAATGTAATAATTGCTTCTGGAACAATGTATGTTGCATTGTAGCCTAAAGTATAACCAATCAAAGATTTTCCAACAGGAGCATAGGATGAAAAGAAAATATATCCGGATATAGAATGGCTTACATATCTTCCAAACACACCTAAAAGATATCCATAACATAAACCATACTTTTTTGTTCTAAATGCTCCAGATAAACCTAAGGCACCAAAAGCAATGGGGTAATCTAAGAGAAGCTGTATAGGATGTACAATATATGGGCCTAATACTAATTGTAAAAGTCCATATGCAACGCCGGCAGTTATTCCCCATTTCACACCATACCAATAACCGATTAAGCAAATAAACAACATACTAAAAAGAGTTATTGAACCGCCATATGGCAGGTTAGCGATTTTTAAAAATGAAGTTAGGGTGGCAAGTGCGATTGCAATGGCAGAGAATACCAATTGCTTTGTTTTGTTAGTTTGATTAGACATAAAAAAATCCTCCTTTAATTTTTGGCATAGGAGGGACGGGCTGTTGAGTTGCTTCCTTACGCCAGTATTAACTGGTTCAAGTAATGAGGGTCAGTGTGACACTTTCTCAGCCGATGGCTCCCCTAGCTATAAAAATGCTATTAATTTCAAAACTTAATATATCAGTCATTATCAAAATTGTCAATAGTAAAAATTAATTAAAAAAGCAAAGCCCCACATCTCAAAAATCTAAAAGCCTCAAAACCAATTGTCTCAATTATTTCTATATGCTATAATAATAACAAATAATTTGTGAAAGGACGGAGGCAATGGATATTAATTATGAATTATACAAAGTATTTTATCACGTAGCAAAGACCTTAAGTTTCTCAGAATCATCCAAGGAATTGTTTATATCTCAATCTGCTGTAAGTCAGTCAATAAAAATATTAGAAAAAAAATTAAATCAAACTCTATTTATAAGAAATACAAAGAAAGTACAATTAACCCAAGAAGGTGAAATGCTGTTTAAGCATATTGAACCGGCAATTAATCTTATTGTAAGGGGAGAAAACCAGATTATTGAAACTAATTCATTAAATGGAGGTCAGCTTCGTATAGCTGCCAGTGATACAATATGCAGATATTTTCTAGTTCCATATCTGAAATATTTTCATGAAAAATATCCGAAAGTACATATAAAAGTGACCAATGCAACATCTATTGATTGTGTAGAGTTGTTGGAGAGTGCAAAAGTAGATTTAATAATAACAAATATGCCAAATATCCGCCTTAATTCTCTGGCTGCGTGCGAAATAAAAACTATAAAAACATTTAGAGACGTATTTATTGCCAATAAAAATTTTTTTCAAATAAAAAATGAATGTTTGACATTAGCAAAGCTTCAGAACTATCCTATATTAATGCTTGATAAAAATTCTACAACAAGTCAGTTTCTACATTTAATATTTCAAAATAATCAATTAGATTTAGTTCCTGAAATAGAATTAAGCAGTAATGATCTTTTAATTGATCTTGCAAGTATTGGACTTGGCATTGCATTTGTGCCTGAGTTTTGTCTGGAAAATAAATTAAGTGATCTGATTATCATAGATGTAAAAGAGACACTTCCTACAAGAAAACTAGCAGTAGCATATAAAAATAATATTCCTTTATCTTTTGCAAGTGATTTTTTTATTAATAGTTTGTGTGAAATAGATAATAAATTGCAAAATATTTGATGAAAAATTTATATTGGATTGCAAATTTTTTGTTGAAGTAAAAAAATAAATATGCTACAATAGGTGAAGTTGTAAATTTCTACAAGAGAAATTATACAAATATGTAACGATTAAATGAATTCATTACAATTTTAGGAGGAAATTATGCCAAAAAGAAATGATATCAACAAGGTTTTAATCATCGGTTCAGGTCCAATAATAATAGGGCAGGCATGCGAGTTCGATTATTCAGGAACGCAGGCATGTAAGGCACTTCGTAGTTTAGGTTATGAAATCGTTTTAGTTAATTCAAATCCAGCAACTATAATGACAGATGCATCCACAGCAGATGCTACATACATTGAGCCTTTAAATGTTGACCGTCTTGCAGAAATCATTGAAAAAGAACGTCCTGATGCTTTACTGCCAAACTTAGGAGGTCAATCAGGTCTTAATCTTTGCTTAGAACTTGACAAAAAAGGAATTCTTGAAAAATTTAATGTTAAAGTTATTGGCATTCAGGTAGACTCAATAGAACGTGGAGAAGATAGAATTGCTTTTAAAGAAACTATGATGCGTCTTGGCATTGAGATGGCTAAGAGTGAACCAGCATATTCAGTTTCAGAGGCAGAAGGAATTGCAAATAAATTGGGATATCCGGTAGTTGTTCGTCCTGCCTATACAATGGGAGGAACAGGTGGCGGAATAGTATATAATGAAGAAGAACTTCGTACAGTTTCAGCTCGTGGTATTTCAGCATCTATGGTTGGACAAATTTTAATTGAAGAATCAGTAATTGGCTGGGAAGAATTAGAAGTAGAGGTAGTACGAGATTGTGAAGGCAATAAGATTTCAATTTGCTTCATAGAAAATATTGATCCGATGGGTGTACATACAGGAGACTCTTTCTGCTCAGCTCCAATGCTTACAACACCAAAAGAACTTCAGGATAGATTGCAAAAACATGCATATGCTATTGTTGAGGAAATTGGTGTAATTGGTGGAACTAATGTACAATTTGCCCATGACCCTGTATCTGATAGAATTGTAATTATAGAAATAAATCCAAGAACTTCAAGGTCATCAGCACTTGCTTCAAAAGCAACAGGATTTCCAATTGCTTATGTTTCAAGTTTACTGGCGGCAGGACTTACACTTTCTGAAATTCCATACTGGCGTGATGGAAGTCTTGACAAATATACTCCTTCAGGTGACTATGTTGTAATTAAATTTGCAAGATGGGCATTTGAAAAATTTAAAGGTTCAAAGGACAGCCTTGGTACACAGATGAAAGCTGTTGGAGAAGTAATGTCTATAGGTAAAAATTATAAAGAAGCTCTTCAAAAAGCTATTCGTTCTCTTGAAATTGGAAGATATGGATTGGGATTTGCAAAGAACTTTAACGAATTACCTCCACATGAGCTATTATCATTACTTCAAAGACCAACAAGTGAAAGGCAGTTTGTTCTTTATGAAGCTTTAAGAAAAGGAGTTTCAGTAGATAAATTACATGAAATAACCCACATCAAAAAATGGTTTTTGGAACAAATGCTTGAATTAGTTGAATTAGAAGAAAAAGTAATATCTTATAAAGGAAAAGAACTTCCTGATGATATACTTATTCAGGCTAAGAAAGATGGTTTTGCAGATAAATATTTAGCTAAACTATTAGGAATAGATGAATTAGAAATATCTAAAAAAAGAGAAACACTTGGAATAATTGAAGCTTTTGAAGCTGTGCCTGTAAGTGCAGTAGAAAAGCCATCTTATTATTACTACTCAACATATAATGCACAAGATAAGACATCAGTTTCAGATTCACGTAAAGTTATGGTACTTGGTGGCGGACCAAACAGAATTGGTCAGGGAATTGAATTTGATTATTGCTGTGTACATGCAGCATTTACCCTAAGAGAATTAGGATTTGAAACAATTATGATTAACTGTAATCCTGAAACTGTTTCAACAGATTACGATACCTCAGATAAACTATACTTTGAACCATTAACTGTTGAAGATGTTATGAGTATATATAATAAAGAAAAACCTCTTGGGATTATAGTTCAGTTTGGCGGACAAACTCCACTTAATATTGCAGATGAATTAGAAAAAAGAGGTGCTAAGATTTTAGGTACTTCACCAGATATAATTGATTTAGCAGAAGATAGAGACAGATTTAACAGCATGATGGAAAAATTGAATATCCCAATGCCTGAATCAGGTATGGCATCAACTGTTGAAGAAGCAATCAATATAGCTAATAAGATAGGATATCCACTAATGGTTCGTCCATCTTACGTACTTGGTGGTAGAGGTATGGAAGTTGTACATGATGATGATATGTTAACTTCATATATGAAAGCTGCTATTGATGTTACACCAGAACGTCCGATTTTAATGGATCGTTTCTTAGAGAATGCACTTGAATGTGAAACAGATGCTATATCTGATGGTAGTGAAGCATTTATACCAACAGTTATGCAGCATATTGAACAGGCAGGAATTCACTCAGGGGATTCAGCATGTATAATTCCTTCAGTAAGTATATCAGAGGAACATAAAAAGCAAATTAAAGAATATACAACAGCAATTGCAAAAGAATTAGGTGTAGTTGGTCTTATGAATATGCAATATGCAATTTGTGACGGAAAAATATATGTATTAGAAGCTAATCCACGTGCATCACGTACAGTGCCATTAGTTTCAAAAGTTTGTAATATTAATATGATAAAAATTGCAACAAAAATAATGACAGATGAGTTAACTAATAATAAACTTGATATTAAGTCTATAGAAGAAAAAATCCCTCCATTTTATGGAGTAAAGGAAGCTGTTTTACCATTTAATATGTTCCCTGAAGTTGACCCTCTTTTAGGACCAGAAATGCGTTCAACAGGTGAAGTTCTTGGTATGTCTGAATCAGCAGGACTTGCATTTTATAAAGCAGAAGAAGCAACAGGATGTAAATTACCTCTTGAAGGTACAGTTCTTTTAAGTGTGAATAAATCAGATAGACAAGCCGTTGTTCCAATTGCAAAGGAATTTGCAAAGCTTGGATTTAAGATTTTATCAACAAAAGGAACAGGGAGAACATTATCTGAAAATGGTGTTGAAGTGACTATAGTTAAAAAGATGCAAGAAGGTCATCCAAATGTTTGGGATTCAATTATTAAAGGAGAAGTTCAATTAATAATTAATACTCCAGTAGGAAAACAAGGTCAGTTTGATGATTCATATTTGAGAAAAGCAGCAATCTCAAGTAAAGTACCATATATGACTACAATGTCAGCAGCAGAAGCAACTGTAAAAGGTATTGCAGCAGTAGTTAATAAGGAAGTAAGTAGTTTAAAATCTTTACAAGAATATCATAAATTAATAAAATAATAAAAAGGAGTTGCCCATGTGGGTAGCTCCTTTTAAGTTACCATTCACCGCCTACATTAAGGATTACCAAAAGAGTAGAAAAAATCCTTTTCAAAACCTATTTTTAATGATATAATCATTTTACACAATTATCTTTTGTTAAACTTAAATTAAAAGATATAAAAGGAGCAAGAAGAAAGGAGAGCTTATGTTTTTAGCATGGAAGGAATTAGGTTACTATAAAGCAAAATACGGACTTATTACAGGAATTTTAATTTTGCTAATATTTATGGTTTTATTTTTAGGAGGTCTTGCAAACGGACTGTCTGACGCAACAAGTTCTGCTATAAGAAAAAGTAATGCCGATTATTTTGTAATATCAGAAAACTCAGATGAAATTATAACTCGTTCCGATATTACCAGTGAGCAATATGATGAAATAAAACAAATTGCTTCTGATACAGCACCTTTTAACTTACAAAGACTTGCCATATGCAAATTAAATGACAGTACTAAAATAGACTGCACATATTTAGCAGTAGAACCTGATAATTTTATGATGACAGATATAAAAGAGGGTGCAGTTTTTACTGGTGGAGAATATGAAATAATTTTAAATGATTCATTTTATGATGAAGGTATATTTATTGGAGATACTATAAAAGATTCAACCACTGGTATTGAGATGAAAGTAATTGGCTATACAAAGGATGAAAGCTATGGTCATTCTTCAATTGGTGTAATGACTTTAGACACATACAGGGCTATCAGAAATGAAATTACTAATAGTGAAAAAACTTCATATCATGCGATAGCAGTAAAAGGAGAAAATATTAATCTTGAATCAATTGAAAATGTAGAAGGAATAAGTGTTTTAGATAAAGAAAGTATTATAGCAAAAATCCCTGGTCATTCTCAGGAACAAATGACAATAAAAATGATATTAATCGTGTTACTTGTTGTTTCAGCTACAATATTAGGAGTATTCTTTTATGTAATAACAATTCAAAAATTATCCCAGTTTGGAACTTTAAAAGCTATTGGAACACCAATGAGTAAAATTTTTAATGCAATTGTTTGTCAAGTGTTCATTATTTCTGGTATAAGTGCAATAATAGGAGACTTACTTACTTTTTTTATGGCATCAATGTTACCTAACAGTATGCCGTTTACTATTTCAATAGTTGAAACAATTGCTATTTCCATAGTGTTTGTATTAATATCAATAATATGTAGTTTATTTACATTAATTAAGGTTGTTAAGGTTGACCCAATTGTTGCGATTGGAGGTAAAGAATAATGTCAGAATATGCATTACAATTAAACAATATAACAAAGACATATAAAGATGGTGAAGGTGAAAACACTGTTTTAAATAATATTTCTCTAAAATTAAAAAAAGGAGAATTTGTTGCAATTGCCGGTCCTTCAGGTTCGGGAAAAACAACTCTTTTATCAATAACCGGAGCATTGCTTTCACCAACAAAAGGCAGTGTGATAATTGGAGATACATCTATTTCAGATAAAAACAAAAAGAACTGGACTAGTATTAGAAGCGAGCAAATTGGTTTTATATTTCAAAATCATCAGTTAATTCCTTATTTAAATGTTAGAGAGCAACTAATATATATGTGTCAGATTGGAAAAAAGTCAAATAAAGAAAATCTTCAAAATGTTGATAAATTATTGGAGGAGTTAGGTTTATCGAAGAGACTTAAGGCTTATCCAAATCAGCTTTCAGGAGGAGAAAAACAAAGGGTAGCAATAGCAAGAGCATTTATTAACCAGCCGGATTTAATTTTAGCAGATGAACCAACCTCAAGCCTTGATGGTGATAGAGGAAGGCAGGTAGTTGAATTAATCAGAGCACAAACCAAGAAAAATAATAAATCTGCAATTATAGTTACTCATGATGAACGAATTTTAGATATAGTAGATAAAGTGTATAAGATTTCAAATGGAAAACTTATTTTTTAATTGAAAAGTGAATCATCCAATTTTAAATAAAATATCAGTCATAAAATCCATCTAATGTGCTTATTATATAAAGATAAAATTTAATAAAACTACTATTGATTTTTGATGAATTAAAAGATATAATAAAAGAGAAAATATTTAGAATGGAGTGTTTGCAGAATGGATATAAAGGATATTTCAATTATGATTTGCGATGATTCTTCTTTAGTTAGAAAAAAAGTTAAGGACATGTTAATAAATTTTGGTTGTACTGAAATACTTGAAGTAAGAGACGGAGAAGAAGCAGTTACACAATACAAATCATTTATGCCAGACTTAGTGCTTATGGATATAGTTATGCCAGTTAAAACCGGACTTGAGGCAGTAGGTGAGATTATTGGATTTGACCCAGATGCTAAGATTGTTATGATATCTTCAACAGGAACAAAATCAAACCTTAGAGAAGCGTTGGAAGCAGGTGCCTATGAATTTCTGCAAAAGCCGGTAGAGGAAGCAGCAATTAAAGATATACTGGTTAAATTCATAAAAGGAGGTAAATAATATGTACACTCAATTTTTTGGAAGTTATTTACTTGAAAATGGATTAATTAATGTTGAACAATTAATTGAAGCTTTACAAATTCAAAACCAAGTAAGATTAAAACTTGGAGTATTAGCAATTAATGCTGGATATATGAATGCCTTACAGGTTCAAGAAGTACATAATCAACAGGCTAGAGTTGATAAAAGAATAGGTGAAATTGCAGTTGAGCTTGGTTTCTTAACAGAAGAGCAGGTTAACAAATTATTGGGTTCTCAAAAATCAGGGTATTTATTATTAGGTCAAGCACTTGTAGATAAAGAATATATAACAAATGAACAATTCGAAACTGCAATAAAAGGCTTTAAAGAAAAATATCGTGTTACAAATGAAATAATGGATAATCCGAATGAAGATGATGAAATAAGAGTAATAGACTCTTATTTTAAGTTTGATGATGAAGTAGATAGTGAATATAAAACATACATATTAGTATTATTTAGAAACTTAGTGAGATTTATTGGTTCAGATTTTGCACCAATAAGCTGTAATAAAGTATCAAGATATGTTGCTGTTAATTTAGCTTATCAGGTAATTAACGGAGATGTCAGACTTTTTACATCTATAGATGCAATAGATCAGCCTTTTGCTGAATTTGCAAGCAGATTTGCATGTGAAAAGATTGATGAAGTAGATGATTTAGCTAAGGATTCAGTAAGCGAATTTCTTAATTTAAGTAATGGTTTATACACAGTTAACAGATCAGATGCAGGTATAGAGCTTAAGATGCTTCCACAAAAAGTTGAAGAAACATCATCTTTAGCTAATATTGAAGAAGGTTACTCTTTTGAATTAGCTTATGGATTTGGAACTGTAAGATTTTTAATTTCAAGATAAATTATGGTCCTGAACATGACTTAAAAAGGTTCTTCTTGTATTTTAAGCAGCCTAAGAAAGGATGAGATATTATGAGTAAAAAAATAATTACAATTAGTAGGGAATTTGGAAGTGGCGGCAGAATTATTGGTGAAATGTTAGCAAAAGAACTTGGAATATCTTTTTACGACAAAGAAATACTTGATATGGCTTCTGAAAAAAGCGGATACACAAAAGAAGTATTTGAAAATTCAGAGAAACAAATGACGAACAGTTTATTATTTTCAATCGCTATGGGAAGTTATGCAAGAAGTGGTTTAATACCCCCTGTGAATACTTCCATAACGGATAATGCTTATTATATTCAATCTGATATAATTAGGGAACTTGCTAAAAATGAGTCATGTGTAATTGTTGGAAGATGTGCTGATTTTATATTAAGAGATACTCCCGGATGTACAAATGTATTTATTTTTGCTGATATTGAAAGCAGAAGGAAAAGGGCTATTAAAGATTATGGCATGAGTGCAGAGGGCATTGATAAGGAAATTTTAAAGATCGATAAGGCAAGGGCTAACCATTATAATTATTATACTGACCAGAAATGGGGAGAGGCTAAGAATTATCATCTTTCTGTTGATTCTGGAGGGATGGAGCTTAAGACGGTGGTTGGGATTATTAAGATGTATTTGCAGTGAGTTGAAACAAAATTTTGGGCATAATAATTTGGAAATGAATTTTTAAATTATTATGCCTAAAATTTGTTTATTCATATGTATTGTAATAATTGGGGGATAAAGGTTTTAAATAAAGTTATTTTGTAGATTTTGAATTTTTTGTATCTGAACGTACTTGCAGTGTGTCACATATGTTCTTTGATACATTTGAAAATTCTTTTTTTACGTCATCTTTTCCATAAGTCATTATTTCAATAATGTAGTTGTCGATAACAAGTAAATATAATACAGTATTAAAATTTACATCTCCTATTTTGTTAGAATATTCTGATATTAATACATTTCCTGCTTTTGAATCATAGCTATCTGTTTCAGGAACATCAAGTACTAATAATGATACTTGTGATAGAGATTCATTTATTATGTCTTGCAGTGTTTCTTCTCCTAGGCCATTAACGTAATCAGCTTTAAGACCAGTTTTTATACAATAAAACATTATTGCTGAATCAGAGATTCCTTTTCCTGGAGCTGTAAAATATCTTATCATTTCAGTTTCATCACCAAGATCAAGTTCTTTATATGATTTTGGTATTTTGAAACTTATGTTGTCTATTTTTATTTCTTGTAATTCAACTGCTTTTTTTATTGTAACTTCACAAGTGTATTTTTTCTTATTAACTGTAGCTGTAATAGTAGTTTTTCCTGCCTTTTTGGCAGTTACTTTACCTTCTGAAACTGTAGCAATTGTTTTGTCACTTGTAGACCACGTTATTTTAGATTTTGTTCCAGAGAGTTTAAGAGTAGCTTTTTCCCCAACAGTTAAACTTAATTTTGTTTTATTTAACTTGATAGTTTGAGTCGCTGCTTCTACAGTACTAATGTTTTCACCAAAATATGTAGTTGTTGGTAAACTGGTTGCAAGCACTACGGATAATGTTCCTATAGCACAAAGTTTTTTAAATATTTTCATACATACCTCCGTATTTTTAATGAATATAGTGTGGAAAAAAATAATATTATATTTATTTTTTAATACTATTTTAAAATGCCTATTTATATTAATGACCTTTATCTCCGTATTTATATTATATATCTTAACTATATAAATTTTCAATATGTTTTAAAGTTTATTTTAAAATTTAGAAATAGAAATTATCTTGTCTATATTATTTTCAGAGTTTTAAACTGTACATTATTTATATTGTAAGATAAAAGTTGTTGTATATTGCAAAATTATAGCTAATATAGAAATATATTTATTTGGAAAATATAAATATTTTTAAAATAAAAAATATTAAAAATTTATTGCAAAAAATATTATTTAATGATACCATATAAGTATAGGAAGTATATAAGTAAAACTAAAGTTTCTTCAATATGGTGTAAATGATTATTCACACTTTGAGCAGGTGGAATAGTCATTTTTTATTGAGAAACAATATAATAAATAAGTTCAACTGGCAGTACAAATGTGTTTTGTAATTAGGTTAGCTATATTGGTTTTTCCAAAAAATTTCGTGTTTATCCAAAAATTACCCAATAATTCTAAAAAATGTATATTATTGTTGACAAGTTGCAAAAATTGATTTATAGTATTAGTGTAGTAAAGAGAATTTTAGAAAGTATTTAAAGGCATTTTAATTTATATATATAGTTAAATTAAATTAATAGGGTTGGTGATTAAATTGGATTATGAAAGTCTTATAGCCGTAATAAAGAATAAGAAAAATTCTGATAAGATAATAAGAATCTTATTGTCAAAAGATAGTGAAAAAATTATTTGCTATAAGTATTTATATAGAGAAAGTAAAAAAATATTAGGAGGGTTGCAAAAGGCAGGTTTAAAAAGAGGAGATGAACTTATTTTACAGTTTTCAGAAATTGAGCCATTTATTTATAGCTTTTGGGCATGTTTATTGGGTGGAATAATACCTATTCCGGTTACACTAGCAACCAGTCGAGAAGGAATAAGAAAATTATTAAATATATGGAAACAAATGAATAATCCATTCGTTATTACAAGAACGAATGCCATAAAAATAGAAAAAGAATATGGAATAGATGAAGTTTACATCACTGAAATATACAATAAGACAATTGTATATGATAAATTGCAAGCTAATGATGATGGCATAGAATATAAGGCTTTAGGAGAACAAATTGCATATGTTCAATATTCATCTGGTTCAACGGGCACTCCCAAAGGGGTTGTAATAACACATTCTAATTTATTAACAAATATATATGCTATTATAAAAGGAATAGAGGTAAGTATACATGATAGGGTTTTATCGTGGATGCCGTTGACACATGATATGGGATTAATTGGTATGCATTTATGTCCATTAGTTGGAGATTTTGAACAAATTCTTATGACGCCGCAAATGTTTATAAAAAACCCATTAAATTGGCTTAAATTAATAGAAAAATATAAAGCCACGATTATTTCAAGTCCTAATTTTGGATATAAGTATACTTTGGGCAGGTTGAAAGATAAGTTAAATTGTGAGCTTGATTTAAGTTCTATTCGCCTTATATTTAATGGTGCAGAGCCTATTTCTTTTGATTTGTGTAATCGTTTTATAAATTTTATGGAAAAATTCGGATTAAAAAAGAATGCCATGTTTCCAGTATATGGTATGGCAGAAGCAAGCTTAGCAATTAGTTTTTCGGAGGTAAATAATGAAGTAGAGGCAATCTATTTGAATAGGGATGAGATAGCTATAGGGGGAAAAATACAAATATGTGATAATGAAAATGCTGCTATTTTTGTTAAATTAGGGTATCCTGTGGCTTCAGTTGAAGTATGCATAAGGGATGAACAAAATAATAATTTGATTGAAAATACTATTGGAATAATTTTTATTAGAGGAGATAGTGTTACAAAAGGTTATTATAATAAAAATAAGATTTTAACGAGTGTGATTGACAATGAAGGATGGTTAAATACAGGAGATATTGGTTTTATAAATGAAAATAAAATAGTGGTTATTGGAAGGCAAAAAGAATTAATTATTATAAATGGGTTTAATTACTATTGTTCAGATTTAGAGAGAGTGGCATATATGGCATTATCCGGTGAGTCAAAGGCAGAGTTAGCAATTTGTGGTCATGATGGACATAATACATTAGATGAAATAATATTATTTATTAAACTAAAATGTAATCAGACAGATTATTCAAAAATTAAAAAGGATATTAAGGCTGTATTTCAGCGAGAAACAAGGCTGAGAATTGATAAAGTTATTGAGGTTCCTTTTTTTCCTAAAACCACTAGTGGAAAAATCCGAAGATATGAATTAATCCGAAATTATGAAGAGGGGCAGTATGAAAACTAAATTTATTAAGTATAATAATCTATTTAAGATAATGTATTTAGGAGAGTTGCTTTTTTTACATGATGGAATAATGAATGTTAGAAATACAATTGTTCAAAAAATATATGGTGAAAATATTAAAATTTTGGACATGTGTACAGGAATTGGTGAAAATGTAATAAATATTTCTAAGCTGAAAAAAAGTGCCGAAATTACTGCAATTGATATTTCTCCAAAGGCAATACAGATTTTACAAAAAAGGATTTTAAGGAAGAAAATACAAAATGTACATATAAAAAAAATGGATGCAGGTAGAACAAATTTTGAAGATGGAGAATTTAATTATGTTTTGATATCATTAGTTTTACATGAACTTGAAAGTAAGTACATAGACAGGATATTAAATGAATCTAAGAGATTAATTCGGGATAAAGGAGAGTTAATAGTAACAGAATGGAAAAAACCAAGTAGTTTTTTTAAAAAATTAAAATTTCAATTTCTTTATTTAATTGAGCCATCAGATTTTAAGAAATTCCTTAAGATGGATTTAAAAAAATATCTTGAGGATAGAGATTTAAGAGTGAAAGAAGTGATATCTAGCAATTATACTATAACTTATTTTTGCGAAACAAATATTGACAATAATATTTAGTTATTGCAATAGCCAAATAGTTACTTTGAGAGGAGAATAGAAATGCTAAAAGTCAGCAAGCACAATATTTATTTAAAAATGAAAAAGCAGCCTGAAAAATTTCTTATTATTCAGGGGTATAGGGGTTCTTTTGATATTGTAGAAGATAAAATTGCACTAATACTTGAAGAAGCTGAGAAAGATGAGAAATACTTAGATAAATTAAGTATAGAAAATTTAGAAATATTGAAAAAGAGGGGGTATTTAACAGATAAAAGTGAAGAAGAGGAATTAGAGATAATTGAAAAAATAAGTAAAACTTTAAATAAAATTAGTAGAAAAAATATATGCATTACTCTGATACCAACCTATAATTGTAATTTTAGATGTGAATACTGTTTTGAACAAAATCTTTTATCAAAAGGAAAGGAATGGTTGTCAGGTAAGATGACAACAGAGTTAATAGATTCTGTTTTTTCACAGCTTAAAGCGTATAAAGATGATGGAAATCAAATAGGGAGCATTTATTTATTTGGTGGGGAACCATTGTTGAAGACAAATAAGGATATTGTGGAATATATATGTAAAAAAAGCAGGGAAAATGGAATACCAGTTAGTTGTATCAGTAATGGATATGATTTAGATGAATACTTAGACTTGTTAAAGGAGTATAAATTTCATAAAATTCAGATTACTATTGATGGAATTGGTGAGGAGCATGATAAAAGAAGATTTCTTGTGGGGGGTCAAGGTTCCTATCAGAGAATTATAGAGAATATCGATCTTGCATTAGATGAAGGGATTAATATTGTAGTAAGAACGAATGTAAATAAAAAAAATATAGATTCAATGGAAGCACTTATTAATGAGTATAAAAATCGTGGATGGGTAGAAAAGAAAAATTTTCAGTATTATTTTAAATCTACTTTAAAATGTTATGAGGAATTAGGGACAGCGTACTCAGATGTCGAATTGATGAATGAGCTGTCAAATTATTTTACAGAAGGAGTGGATAAGTTTCAATTTAATACAATATATCAGGGACTGTCAAATGGCATTTGGAATATGCTTGATAAAAAAAGTATTGCACCCTTGAGATCTGGGTATTGTGGAGCAAATACAGGAATGTATACAATTGATCCATACGGAGATATATACCCATGTTGGGATGTTTTATCAGAAGAAGAGTGTAAAATTGGAACCGTAGATGTAGAACAAGAAAAGTTTATATTTAATTCAACACACGATATTTGGAAAGAACGAACTGTAGACAAGATTGAAGATTGTAAAAGTTGTAAGTATATGTTATTTTGTGGAGGGGGATGTGCTGCTCAGGCAAAAGTAATGAACTCAGATATAAACAAAGTTTTTTGTGATGATTTTATACAAATTTTTGATGAAGTTGCTGTAGATATTTGTGAAAAGAAGTTAGCTATTTCTGAATCTAAGTAATGTGTTAATTTATTTAATATGTTGGCGGTAGTTGCGATTCTTTTGAATTGTTTCTATAAAAAATAGTAGAAAGGAGAAATAAAATGAAAGAAATTAAATCAATGAATCAAGAATTAATACTAGAAAGAGATGAGATTGAAGAAATGATTGTTGAACTTTCAGCAAGGGAAGAATACGCATGTACAGCAGAAGGATGCGTAGGCCAAGGATGTGGTATTAACTAATTATTAAACTTAATTTACAAAGAGAAAAGTGCATTTGCATGGAAAGGAGAAGATATGCAGGAAATTAATTCATTAAATATTACAATAGACGAATCTGAGAAAAAGATAATAGAAGTGATTGAGGAGCTGTCTGAAAGAACAGAGTATTTATGTACAGCAGAAGCCTGTGCTCTTCAAGCTAACCTTATCTAAAAATTCAACAAGCTTAAAATTAATAAGAAAGAGGGTTATTTATGATTCAATCTTTAAACACAGTAATTGATGATGAACAAATGAATTTTTTTATTGAGGAGTTAGAAGAGAGAGATGAAATGTTATGTATTCTTAATGCTTGTGCTGGTGCAGCTACACCATGCTTAGGGCAGGCTTGTGTTGGTGCTTGTTTTGGCATATCATTATGTCTTGTAGGATTACATATTATGGATTAGTTATAATAATAATATTAAAATGCTCTAAATGTGCATGTTGGATATGGCGGTTGTTTGAAAGAATTACCGCCATTTCAGCAGCTATTATAAGTTTCAGATATAGGGGGAATTAAATTTGTATGGATAATAAAGTATTAAAACTTAAAGAAGGGGTTACTTTTTCGAAGTTTGATGATGATGGACAGGATGATATGTATTTAATAAAATATCAAGAACGGTATTGGAAGATTTCTGTAATAATTTATCAGATTTTACTAGGAATTAATGGTGAAAGAGATTTTTCTAATTTGCATATACACCTATTAGAAGAAAAGCAAATACGAATAAACCAAGAACAGTTAGAGCAAGTCATTGATTTTGTATGTGTAAAAAATGGATTATTAGAAGGAACAGAATCACAGAGTAAAAGAAAAAGGAATAAAATGCTTTGGGGACGTATTACAATTATACCGCAAATTTTTGTAGAGAAATTAAAAATATTTAAGTTCTTATTTTTTCCAAAGGTAATTAGTTTGACTAGCATTTGTGTAGTTTTATGGATAATTTATATTTACTTAACTAATTCAAATGTTATGATTGTAAATGAGTTGATGAGTTTGCGATTTAGTGATGTTGTATTATGCTATGTTTTTATTATGATAGCAGGAATAATACATGAGTTTGGACACTCAATAGCAACATTAACAAATGGTGGAGAAGCTGGTAAAATAGGGGTAGGAGTTTATATTCTAATGCCAGTACTTTATTCTGATGTAACGGATGCATGGAGACTAAAAAAAAATCAAAGAATTCTCGTAGATTTTGGAGGAATGTATTTACAGGGTATTTTTTTGATAATATGCTTTTTTATTAATATGTTTTTTTTAGACAACTTTATCATACATATTGCTATTTTATTATCTGGGTTTCAAATACTAGGAAATTTGAATCCATTTATTAAGCTGGATGGTTATTGGGTATTAGTGGATTATTTAGGAGAAATTGAAATACTTACAGTAGTAAAGAAGGTTTGGATGGATACTTTAGTTAAATTAAGAAAGAAAAATATAAAGTATTCTGGGATTAGTAAAAATAAGAGGATAGTAGTATATGTATATTCTATATTTACTATTTTATTCTATCTGTATTTTGCTCGGTTTTTTCTAAATACAATTATTTTGGCAATAAACAATTTTTATTATGATATAGATTTTTTAACTCATAACGGTGTTACAAATGTAAATATTACTTTAGAGGGACTTTTTCAATATTTATCTAATAGAATCACATCTTTTATTGTATTTGTATTTTTAGTAAGAATAATTTGGATGATAGCTAAATGGTTTTATAAGAATTTTGAAAATAACAAATTAGTACATCAGAAGTAAAAGTAGGAGGAAATACGGTGAAATTAATTGAGACTTATCACAGAGTTGAAAAGAGAGAGATTGTTGATTGCAGAATAAAATCATTGAAAGAATGGATAAGACATTATGGAATTAATTTAAGTTCTTTTGAAATTCTATTATTGTGCAGAGCTATCACATTTCATTATGATACTATTAAAATCCCAGATATCTTTAATTTTGAGCTTCCGTATGCTACAGTATCCCATAACAAAGTGGAAGAGACATTCTTTAATAGTTTAGAAATAGATTTTGAAAAAAAGATAATTCAGGGGAACGAAGAAGGCTGGGAATTAATAAAAAATTTAATTAATAATAATATTCCTGTACTTTTTAAAATTGATAGTAGATTTTTAAAAGAATCTCAAAATAAGGTAATTCATGAACAAATAAATTTATATTATGTATCAACGTTATTATTAGTGGGATATAGTTACTTAGAAAATGAAGCATATATTATTTTGACTAATAATGATTATATAGAGACATATAATAAAATATCTATAGATGATTTTCAAAAATATCGTAAAACTGTATGCAGACCTTTTTCGCCAGAAGAAATATGTTACTATAGGAAAGAAGGCAGTATTATTCAATTAGATCAGAATACAATTTTCCTAAAAACAATGGAAGGGCTTAAAGAGATCGTAAGAGACATGGCGGCAGATAATAAGCTATATTCAATGGATCTGGGAGGATTTGAAGGAAAAGGAATCACGAAAGGTATTTTTGCAATGAAGAAGCTTAGAGAAGAATTGGAAATGCAGTATCAAAATAATAGTCAAAAATCAAAAAATTCTATTTTAAAATTAATTTCAATTTTTTTAAGGAATAATTTAATGTTTGGCAGTTACTCTGCATTTCGTTTTGAGTTTAGCCAATGTTTAAGTTATATTTCAAAAAAATACAATCTTAATTATTTGGATAAAAAAGCAAAAGCGTTTGAAGAAATATCATTTGAGTGGAAAAAAATGTTTATAGAATTAAGTAAAATAACGCATGAGAAGGAAGATATTGAATTACATTATATCTCATTGATTAATATTTTTGATGGAATTATAAAGCGAGAATCTGAACAATTTGGGGATTTAATGGAAATTTTAAAAATTTAAAGAAAACTATTTTAAGAAAGGATGAAAAGATTGAAAAGGAAAAATTTTATAATAATTGGAGGAATTATTCTTGTATTTGCAATAATTATTTTTATTATTATAGCTACTATGGATAAAAATATGAAAATTGGCTTTACTGGAAGTAAAACATCAAATGAAATGACTGCTTCATTTCAATATTTTAATGGCACAGAAGATAAAAAATTAAATCTTGCTGAAGGTGAAAAATTGTCGGTTGCTTATGAACTGCAAGTATCAAAAGGGGTATTAACTATTAATATTCTTGATGAAGAAGGCAATATTCTTGAAAGTAGAAAAGATGAAAAAGGAATAATTGAATTGAATGCAAAATCTTCACAAAAATATAGTATTAAAATTATAGGAGATAAATCTAAGGGTAGCTATGCTATAAGTTGGAAT
>JAVBPB010000148.1:0-16174 GCA_031549965.1 Mobilisporobacter sp.
TAACATGTCACCAATAGAATATAGATTGAGCAAAGCAAATAATTATACTGACAAAGAGAATAAAATTGCAATAGATATAAGCGAAGTACAAACAACTATGTCCGAATAAAAATTGTATAAATAAGTGTTGACAAACCAGTTCCCTAAGTAGCAGACAATATTATGCAAATCGCTATGGTAAGACTTGCAATAACTCTCCCCCAGTCTGAGAACTTGGCGAGGTTGATGATAAATATTACATTAGAACAGCTGAGGTCCTAATGCATCCACGAATATATACAAAAGTGGTATGGGAAATCAACCAAGGAAACGAGGAAGAAAACCAAAAGTGCATTAGGAAGTCCGATTCACTCATAGTACCGAAGAAGGCTGTGAAAGCAGTTGGAGGGAAGGGGTGGACACATTATAGCTTCAAGTAATGAAAGAAAATGCAGACAAAGGAGAGCTGAAGAACATGGTCAAGGAATTACTTGGAATACAATATAACATAAATAAAGCAGAAAGAACAGATAAGAGAGTACAAAACCTGATGTCATACATAAATAAGAAAACGCTTATAGCTATACATAATAAAATGGATGGAAAGAAAGCGGTAGGTATAGATGAAATGACAAAGGAAGAGTATGGACAAAATCTGGAAAAGAACGTAGACAATCTAGTGAAAAGAATGAAAGAAGGAAGCTATAAACCCAATCCAACAAGAAGAATATACATACCCAAGGATGGAAGCAGCAAGAAAAGACCATTGGGAATATCATGTTACGAAGACAAAATAGTGGAACAGGCAATAGCCCAGATATTGACATTAATATATGAACCAAAATTTTACGATGTAAATTATGGATTTAGAGAAAATAGAAATTGTCATCAGGCAATAAGAGAAATCGTAGAAGATGTGCAGTACCACAAAGTAAGCTATATAGTAGAAGCAGATATAAGGTCATTTTTTGATACAGTAGAACATGAATGGATGATAAAATTCTTAGAGCATGATATAGCAGATAAGAAATTTATAGAATTAATAAGAAAATTTCTGAAAGCAGGAATAATGGAAGCAGGTAAATATTTAGAAAGTGACATGGGCACACCACAGGGAAATGGAGCCAGTCCAGTATTGGCGAATGTATATATGCATTATGTGTTGGATAATTGGTTTGAAGTAATAGTAAAAAGGCAAAGCATAGGAGAAGCATATCTAATAAGATATTGTGATGATTACGTGTGTTGCTTCCAAAACAAAATAGACGCCGAGAAATTCTATGAGGGAAACCAAGAAAGATTTAGGAAATATGGGTTAGAGTTAGCGACGGAAAAGACCAAAATATTGGAATTCGGAAGATTTGCAATAGAGAACAGAAGAAGGAAAGGATTAGGCAAGCCAGAAACATTTGATTTTCTAGGGTTTACTTTTTATTGTGGTACAAATGGACAAAAGACCAAATATCGATGCAAAGTGAAAACGAGTAAGAAGAAATTTAGAAGTAAAATCGGAAAAATGAAAGAATGGATAAAAGAAAACAGAATGATGCCAGTAGGAATGCTAATAAAGAAAATAAATATGAAGCTACGAGGGCATTATCAATATTATGGAGTAACAGACAACACAAAAGAAGTAAAAAGTTTTCAAACACAAACAAAGTGGCTACTGTATAAATGGCTAAACAGAAGAAGTCAGAAAAGAAGTTATACAGTGGAAACATTTTGTAATGGTCTACTTAAAACATTTCCGTTAATCGAACCATCAATCAAAGTTAGTCTATTGAGAACAGTATGCTTTAATTAAAAGAAATATTAAATATAATGTGAAAAGCCGTATGCCTTAATAGGGCACGTACGGTTTTATAGAGGGTTGTAGGCGGTAACGCCTACTTCTACTCAAGAAAGTAATAAGTATAAATGACACAAACGGAATAGGAAAAATCAACCCAATACGTTATAGAGGATACTATTATGATGAAGAAACAGGGTTGTATTACTTAAATAGCAGGTATTATGATCCAGAGGTGGGAAGATTCTTAAATGCAGATGGACAGATAAATGATGGGTTTATAGCAAATAATCTATTTGCTTATTGTGAAAACAATCCTGTAAATAAGGTAGATTATTATGGGCTTGATCCAGGGGATTTGTTTGATACTGTAGATGATGCAGCAATTGATGCAGCCAATTATATAAATGCCAAATCAATCTCTGAAAATCGTGAATATGCGAGTGCTATTTATAAGGTTAATACAATAGAAAAGGTACCATATTATGTTAATATAAAAATTTTGAATTTTTCTATAAATATCAAAAGTACTAAATATATAAAAAAGACTAAGTATACTTATACAGAGCCTAAGAAAGGATTTTCAGATGCATCAATTGTTTCTAAAGCACCATTATTTAAAAAAAGGGTAGCAATATTTCATACTCATTCAGCATATGATGCAGCTATGATAATGATGTTTTTTCAACTAGTGATATAAAAATTGCTGAGAAATTTAAAATACCAATGTATGTAGCAACTCCATCTGGAAGATTAAGAAAATATAATCCTATAGATAATTATGATACTATATTATCCAATAATATTCCATTTGATATAAATCATCCAAATAGAAAGTAGGTAAAACTAATGAATAAAAAAAATAAACTTATTACTGGTATAACTATATTAATTATTTTAATAGGAGGAATAGTTTCATATGATATAAATAATAATGCTGTGAAGAGTTTCTCTATTAATGAGTATAAACGATTTATTGAAGAATTTAAAACTGATATAGTAATTGGGGAAATTTTGAATAAAACAGATGCGATTAGAAATGCTGAAAAAATTTGGATTGAAATATATGGTGAAAGCATAAAAGAGAAAAGACCATATAAGGTTTTATTTGATTCAAAAAATGATATATGGTTAGTTAAGGGTACTTTGCCTGTAAACATGTTTGGTGGAGTTCCATATATTTTAATTCAAAAATCGGATGGCAAAGTATTGGCAGTTTGGCACGACAAATAAAATCAGAACAAAACCATAACATACAAATATTATATAAATTGTTTAAGAACAACAAAAAACTCAACAATAGGGTGAGTAACAACCAGAAGTAATTATTCATACAATGGAGGAAATTTAATCAGACAGCTTACGAACATTTGGCAGGAGGTAAGACTAAGTTTAGTTTTGGTTTTGATGAGGTGTCAGCGTTGAATAATCAAGATGTTGGTGCATTGATATTATTTGGTTGTAATGCAGGTCATTCTGATCATTCAAGTTCAAATGTAGCGTCATGGTTTGCAGAAAAAGTAAATGGTGCAAAAGTTTTGGCAAGTGATGGAACAGTCGAACCAAAGTTCTCAATTTTTAGCGGAATTAAGTATAAATCAAAGATTGATGATGCATTTAATGCTCCTTTAATTGTATCATTCAATAGAAGTAACTTAGGCTGGCTTATTTATCAATATAATGGGTTCATTTCAGTATCTGGTAGTCAAGGTAAATTGCTTACCCTCACACAAATGCTAAATAAATTAAATTGAAAGGAATGAAATTTATGAAATGGAGAAAAGTATTAGTTTTTATTATAGTTTTTACATTATTAATTTTTGCTAGTGTTATTATTATAAGAAGTGTGTATTTAAATTCTCAAATAACATTTAAGCGTATATTAGGTTTTAAGCTACCTGATTCAGTATCAATAATAAATTATAGTTACAACGAATATCTCTTTAGTGACAGTTATTTCTATTTTAAAATTGGATGTAGTGAAAATGATTGTAATAACATTGAAAATGAAATAGTGAAACGTTCTCAAGAAAGTGGTTTATCAAAAATGACACAAAAAGATAGTATCCCTCGTTTTAAAAATAGTTGTTCTTGGTGGGATTTGAATGAAGATGACATTTTGGTAGGCTATTGTGCTGTCGATTCTGGTATGGTGGTCAAAACAAAATTTTTATATATTTTTTTTGTAAAGGATAAACAAGGACAATATTTCACGTATATAGCAAACTAATATCAAAAACAATATACTATCAGTAAAAATAATCTGCACAGTTCTTTTTAGGATATTACAGGCTTTACCCTAAAAATGAATGCTTCAAACAAGTCAACTACAAACAACAGTTATAACTCAGATAATAAATGGTGTATTTGAACAATGTCATTAACTTAAGGAATTAAAACTAATACCAATGAATCCAATTAAAAAAAGTCTCATTGGTATTAATTTTATTTACTTATCTGTTATACAAGCAAAGCTCACATGTCCTAAAATTTAGGTAGTGTAAATTATTTTGTGCTTTTGCCTTTCCAACTTATTCCTGTGGTCGGGTGTGGGCAGAGCCCACAAGTCCTTTGTTTTCAAGGATTACAGCCATTTAGTAATTGGAAATAATATTGGAAGTTTTGGTCTTTCAGACACAAAATGATTTACACCCTCTTTTCATCCTCCCCCCAAAAAGACTAAAAGGCAAATCCCCACTCACAATACCCCACCTAAGATATAACATCCAAATAATTAATCTGCAAGATCTTATACTCAGGAGTAATATGACGACCTTTCTTCCCAGAAATCAACCGATAAAGCTCATCAAAAGCAATAGTAGCAAACCCATAAAAATCTTGCTTTACAGTATTCATCTGATACCCCGAATACCCCATCAAGCTAATCCCATCAAATCCACTTACCGGTCTATATAGATCCATCTCCCTTAGAGCGTTTACAACTCCAATTGCCATAAGATCTGATGCACATATAATAATATTAACATCTTTTGCATGTTTAAAAGTAAATTCCCTGGCATATTTCTCACTAAAATTTGCATACTCAACAATCATATTAAAGCCAATATCTTTTTGAAGCTGATACATAGCTTTTAACCTTGAACGTGATATAAACCCATCACTGTCACCGGCAAGGTAGAGAATACTGTGGTTAATTTCATTTTCAATAGTTCTTTTTGCAACATCATATTGTGCAAAATAGTGATCTATAGAAACAGAAGAAGTTTTCTCATTCACATAAGGAGCATCCACCACAACACATTTATACTCTTTAGACATTATTATTTCATGCATAGCATGATTGTTTTGATTAAGACAAAAGATTATTAGACATGTGATTCGTTGAGACTTTAAATATTGGTTTATATCAAGGAGATCCATATCTTCAAATTGAGAGGAAAACAAGGTGATTATGTCAAGATTGTACTCTTTAGCCTTGTGAAATGCACCAAATATGTATTGCATGTTGATTTCATCAATAGGCTGACGGTATTGATTTAAATCAATAAAAAGCCCTACTCTGTCAAATGCTTTTTTTGACAGAGATACGGCTACAGTATTTGGTACATAGTTAAGTTCTTTTACAGCTTTTAAAACTTTTTGCTTAGTTTCTTCGCTTACCTGTTCGTAGTTATTTAAAACTTTTGAAACAGTGGATTTGGCAACGCCAGCCCTTTTTGCAACATCATGAATTGATACCATAAAATCACTCCAGTAAAAAAATATTTATAAAATAATAGTAAAAGTAGTATATTGGTTTTCTATGCTTTCGGCCCATATTTTGCCGCCAGTTTTTGTAATGATTGTTTTAGCAACGGATAAACCCAGTCCATATCCCCCATCTTCATGGGTTCTTGCTTCATCCATCCTATAGAATCTGTCAAAGATTTTTGATAAGGCATCATCTTTTATACCAATTCCGGTATTGGTTATTGTGAATATAATACCCTTTTTGCTTCTTTTTAGTGTAATATCAATAGATCCTTTGTCATTTACATATTTAATTGCATTATCTAATAAAATAACAAATACCTGATTAATTTGACCAGAGTCACCTGTTACGGAAAGTTCTTCCTCAATTGATTGGGTAAGTGTTATACCTTTTTCAAAAATTATAGCTTCCATTGTTAAAATAACATTGTTTAAGATATTACTAATATTAAAATTAGTGTATATAGTTTGAGTTGTAGTGTTTTCAGTTCGAGCCAGATAAAGAAGATCATTTACCAGCTTTGACATTCTCTCAGTTTCAAATTTAATGTAATCTATCCATTTTTTTTGATTATTAATAGTATCAAATTCATTTAATAAAAGGGCATCAGTATTGGCAGAAATTATGGCTAAAGGGGTCTTTAACTCGTGGGATGCATCTGCAACAAATTGCTTTTGCTTTTCCCAAGCAATTGAAATAGGCTTAATAGAGCTATTTGCAAAGATTAGGCTTACAAAAAAAATGGCAATTAACATAACTATACCAACTAAAATAAACGTTATTAAAAGATTATTAAGTGATTTTTGGCTGTCAGTTATGTCTAAAAATGCTATTTGTATTAAATCGTTAGTACTTGCGGATACAGAATAGTTGCCGCTTGAATATGTTGTGTTATAAGTTATAGAATCTATTTTAAACTGCCAAGCCAAGTTATCAAGTTTAATTATAGAACTGCTTTTATTGGAATTAAGGACAAGATTAACAGCCTCTTCATAAGCTTCAAATGGCAAATCTATTAAAGAATCAATAGATACGATAGAACCATTTCTATCAATTAAAACATTAAAAGAGGTCTCATAATCTGGAGAAATATTACGTATAACCTGCCCATTTGAGATGATTTTTTTATCACCCAGACCATTTGATGAAGGTTCTCCTGCTAAAACTTGCGATTGAATGGGGAGAATCTTTGTTAGCTTATTTAGGTTTTCACTTTGTGTGTTGCTATATGTAATGTAATATACTATTATAAAAGCGGTTATCATAATTATTGATATAATAGCCATATTAAAAATAAGAAATTTGTTTCTGAGTTTTTTGATCATTAGCTTAACCTTCCTTTGTAGCGGCTAAAGTATATCCAGCTCCCCTGACAGTCTTAATTTGGGATTTAGAGTTCATATTACTTAATTTTTTACGTAAAAATGAAATATATACCTCTACATGATTATCCTCAGCTTCTGTTTCATATCCCCAAAGTTTTTCGATTATAGTATCTTTAGATATAATAATGCCTTTGTTTAGTATAAGCATTTCTAATAATTGTGATTCCTTAAGTGTCAATTTAAATTCACAATCCCTGCAATACAGGGTTAAAGTAAGAGGATTTAATTCTAAATCCTCATATTCTAAAACACCATTATTTACAACCTGACTTTTTCTTCTTCCTAATGCTCTGAGTCTGGCAAGAAGTTCTTCAGTTTGAAAAGGTTTGGCAAGGTAATCATCAGCACCGCTGTCAAGACCATTTACCTTATCCTCTAAATCACCTTTTGCCGTGAGCAGTAATACAGGAGTGTTAATTTTATGCTTGCGAAGTTGTTTTACAACTTCAAGACCATTTTTCTTAGGCATCATAATGTCCAAAATGATAATATCATAAATACCGGTAAGTCCGCAGTCAAGTCCGTCTTCACCATTAAATTTAAGATCTACAGTATAATGATTTTTTCTAAGAATTGATGCAACTGCCTCAGCCATATATTTTTCATCTTCAACCATTAAAACACGCATAATTAGCCTCCCAAGAATTCAAATTAATTAATATATAATAGCTTTTTTAGTATAATTGATCACTACCCAAACCTTCTGGCATATTTCCAAATATAGTTGTAGTGGCACCGTTAGGTTCTTCTTTCATAACTGCACCATCTGGTAAACCTTCAGTCCAAGTTTTCCCTCCATCAGTAGAGTAAGAAGCATTACCGTTTTCAACTCTTACTAAACAGTTTTCGCTTCCGGCAGGCATATCTTTAAGTTCAGGTAGAGCAGGAAGACCTCCATTTGGAGCAGGTAATACACTGTCTCCACTGCTTATAGAACCATCTTCATTAAGAGTAAATCCGTCAGGAAGTTCTTCACTCCAGTTTTCTCCGTCAGTAGTATATTTAGTTGTGCCATCAATATCTTTCTTTGCACCAAAAAATGATTTTTTCTCGCCATCAACTTTAGAATCTTTAAAAATCATTTCGCCGTCTGTAACCTGACCTTCTAAAAAACCGCTTTGCCATGTTTTTCCACCGTCAGTAGAGTAAGAAGGATTACCATTTTCAACTTTAACTAAACAATTTTCATCACCATTTATAGCACTCTTAAATTCAGGAGTTCCAGATAAGCCACCTTCAGCGTCTTTAAAAACTTTTTTAGTAATTACTTTTCCGCTTTCTGGATGAGTGGTGTTTTCATTATCGGTAGATATAGTTCTTAATAATTTTTTACCAAAAAATTCAGTAGTTTCACTTCCAGAAGCATAAGCTACACCAGCTCCCATTGTTGCAACTAAAGCACTACATAATACAACAGTAGTAGCTTTTTTCTTAGCTGTTAATAATACGTTTTTAAATTTTACATTCATAATAATACCTCCAAATAGTTTTGATTTATTTATAAGTAGCTATCTTATGTTTTTTATTATAGAATGTAAACCTTTAATGAAACTTAAATTATAAAAAATATTAAAATTATTATATATTATTTTTATTTAATAGTAAAGATAAAAAGAAATATTGTAATTAGTAATAAAATTTAGTAACATATATTAGAGCGTGTTTGAAAATTGTTATATGGAGGAAGAAATGAAAGCAAAGAAGATAGCATATTACGCTGTATTAGTAGCATTGGCGATGATTGTAAGTTATGTGGAAGTGTTGATACCAATTAATTTTGGTATTCCTGGGATAAAGTTAGGTTTGGCAAATATTGTGGTTTTAGTTGGGTTATACCTTTTAGGTGCAAAAGCTTCTTTTAGTATTTCTATGGTAAGAATTATCTTATCTGCCTTTATGTTTTCTGGCCTGGGGGCAATGATGTATAGTCTAGCAGGAGGAATACTTAGCTTTTTGTTAATGTACCTGGCAAAAAGAATAAATAAATTCAGTATAATTGGAGTAAGTATTGTTGGAGGCATAAGCCATAATATTGGACAAATAGCAATTGCTTCTTTAGTAGTATCAAGCATAAAGATTATGTATTATTTACCAGTACTTATAATAGCAGGATTAATAACTGGATTGCTAATTGGAATCTTAGGGAAGGTTATTATAAATCATCTGAAAAAAATTGATTTATTTTAAAATAAAGCTTATGAAGATTATCTAAAAACTAAGATAGACTTTATCTAAAGAAATTTAAATTTAGGAGACGAAATTAAGTGATGGAAAAGTTGCAAAATGGTTACTATAAAGACGCATATATCACCTCATTTTTGGCAGAGGTAGTATCTTGTACGAAGGAAAACAATGAGTATAGCATAATTCTTAATCAAACTTATTTTTACCCTGAGGGAGGAGGGCAACCCTCAGATATTGGAACAATTGGTGATGCAAAGGTTTTAGATGTAAGAGAAGTAAGTCATAAGAGAGCGATAATTCATAAAGTGGACAAACCCTTAACCGTTGGCGAAAGCTATGAGTGCAGTTTAGACTGGGATTACCGTTTTTCTTTGATGCAAAATCATACAGGAGAACACATTGTATCAGGAATTATCAATAAGCTTTTTGGCTATGACAATGTAGGTTTTCATATGGGAACAGATTTCATTACATTAGATATAAATGGTGAGCTAACTGACAATGATCTAATTAAAATTGAATATCTAGCCAATCAGGCAGTATTTAAAAATATACCAGTTAATATAGCATTTCATATTGGTGAAGAACTAGAAAAAATAAACTACCGAAGCAAAAAATTATTATTAGGTGAAGTAAGAATAGTAACAATACCTGAATATGATATATGTGCTTGCTGTGGTTTACATTTAAGAACAACAGGAGAAATAGGAATAATCAAGATTATAACAGCACATAAATATAAAAGCGGTATGAGAATTTATATGTTATGTGGAAATAGGGCATTAGAAGATTATTCAAATAAAAACAAAACAATATATTCATTATCAAACCTCCTTTCAGCAAAGCCAAATGAAGTACAAAATTCAGTTGAGCAACTTCAAAGAGATAATTTAAATTTAAAACAGAAATTTGTTGACTATAAAATTAGTCAGTTTAATAAAAAGATTAAAGAAATTCATGAGGGGACAAAAATAGTTTGTTTATTTGAAGAAGAATTGACCCCAATGGACTTGCGTCATTTCTGCCTAGCATTAGCTGAAAAAGCTGAGTTAGTGGCTGTGTTTTCTGGTGCTGATGTCAACTATCAATACGCAATTGGAAGTAAAACCATAGATGTAAGAGAAATTGGGAAGATAATGAATCAAAAATTCAATGGAAAAGGAGGGGGCAAAAAAGAAATTATTCAAGGAAGTATATTTGGGAATGCAGAGCAAATAAAAGAATTTATTTTATCTTTGATGGATTGATTTTTAAAGTTTGTTCATTAGTTTGTCAATGAAGAATTGTATAACTTTTATACCAGTACCCCATTTTGCACAAGAAATTACAAAATGGGGTACTAGATTAAAAGTGCTTAAATTCAAATGGAATAAGTCTTTAATTAATTTATGATTAAGCACGTATATCAAAAGAGTATCTGGTAAAGGAAGTTGATGCAGAGTCTTTTTCCACAAAATCTTTTACGATATCAAAATCTTTACTGGATTTATGAAATTCAGAATTTAAAATATAGCCTTTATCTTTTAATTTTTCTTTTAGTTTTTCTATATTTTCAGATATGATTGTAATGGAATCATCATCATTTAAATAAAATTTTGAGTTTATATTGGTATTAATCATAGTTAGATAAATATCAATACTTCCCAAGTTATCCATATCCAGATGTAATAACACACTAATATCCTTTTTGTTAGCATTTAAAGACTTTTTATTAGTAAATACATATAAATCACTATGAATATTTTGTTCTTTAAATTTTATAGGAATTTGAACATAAGTAAAAATTTCATTTAAGCTTTTAATAAATTCTATATTTTCCTTAAGATTTGAAACATTGTTTTTGACTGCTTCATCTTTTGTTTCCATGGATTGAATTAGTGAGTTTATTTGTTCCATATTTTTATAGACTCTGTTGTACCAGTTTTCAACCTCATTTTCTTTAGCAATAGATTCAGGTGTTAAAGACCATTGATTCAACAATTCATTAGTAAATATTTTTTGAAATTCTTTGGAAGAAAAGATTTTTGTAAAATCCTCTTTATTGTTTAGAGACACGTTAGTTTCAATTAAATTAAAGATTTTTTTAGAGGATATAGTACCATTAATTATATTTTCTTTATCAGCCATTGGCAGTTCAAAAAATTCTAAATCTTTCACTAGATTTTCACGTTCCAATTTATCTAAAACATCTAAAATAGCTAAGGGCTTATTAGTCCCCTCGTTTACAATATCTAATAACTGTTTATTAACCAATTCACAGTTAGAATAAGAAGATTCAACAAAAGCAAATAATTTTGGCAAATTCTTTGAAAGCAATTCAAAATCCTTTAATAAAGAATGCTCATAATTTTTATATCTTTCAAACTGGTAGGCAGAGTTACCATTAATGGGGATATTGTTTCTATTCATAGTTACGAGAGTTTCAATACTTACATTACTATTAGAATGAGACTGGGTCAAAAGTTTCAATATAGTTTTTTTATCAACAGGCATTTGATTTTTTAAAAGGGAATCAATAATTTTAAAATTCTTGTCTGTATAAGGCAAATCAGCGGCTTGCAGAGCCTTATCAATAAGAACATCCTGAGTTGAAAAATTAGGATCTGCAATTAACTTTAAGGTAATTTGTTTTTTATTAGTTTCACTAACCTTAAAAGTAGCATTCAAACCAATAGAAAGATCCATAGAATCTGAAATCTTAGCATTCATAACATAGCTATTTTGCAATTTTATACTAACTTCACTTTTCCTTAAATCAACAACTTCTCCCTTAACTATTTGACCTGCACTAAAATTAGGCATTCGGTCATTGCCCGTACCGGATGAGCCTGAGGCACCAATAACAGGCAGGGCTTTAGAAACGGAAGAAGATTTTTGTATATTTGCTTTAGAACCTGCTTTACTGCTGTTTACATTCATTTGTTTCACCTACTTTTGACCTAGTACCCCATTTTGTAATTTCATAGTGTAATATTATCAATAAAATAAAAATTATTCAATATGTAAATTTTTTTTTTTATTTACACAGCCTAAATGAATAGTTATACAACTGTATTCATGTGAAAAATTAATTTACCATGTTGAAAGGACTTTTTTAGACCTCCTTCAAAAAGGTGCCTTTTTTTACTATAGAAGACAAAAAATCTGGGCACTTGACAGAAAATTAAAAATATAACATAATTATCTTGGCTTAGTAAGACAAACAGAAATTTAAAATACTTGCTAATTATAGAAAAATAGTCCACCATTAAAAGGAGGAGAAATAGTGAAAAAATTAAAAATCCTACTTACAAGTTTAATCTTAATTGTATTAATTACAGGATGTAAAGGTTTAAGGAATACAGATACAACCGAAGGAAGCAATATTACCACAACTAAAAATATCGAATCAACGTCTCAAATAATAACTGAACCACCAATTATAGAACAAACAACAGAAAAAAAATCTCAAGCTACTCAGGAGATAACAACTGAGACAACAACCGAAATAACCATAGAGGAGATAACAGAGCCTGCCACTGAAAAGGTTTATGGAATACAGGATAATGTTATAGTTAAAGGTATGGCACAAGATATTTTGAATAATATGAGTATTGAAGAAAAAATTGGTCAATTATTTATTGTTAATTTTGAGGCTCTTGATAGCAGTAAAGGAGCTATTTATGAATTTAAAGAAATTAACGAGAAAATTATAAGGTCAATTCATAAATATCATGTGGGAGGAGTAGTTTTTTTTGCAAGAAATATTGAAACAATAGATCAAACTAAGAATTTTGTAAACACACTTCAGGAATATTCAAAGATTCCCCTTTTTATTTCTGTAGATGAAGAAGGGGGAAAAGTGTCAAGAATTGGAAATAATACTAATATGAGTACAACTGCATTTGAAAGTATGGAATCAATTGGAAATACTAATGATCCGCAATTAGCTTATAATGCAGGTGATATAATCGGCAGTGAAATAAAAGAATTAGGATTTAATCTTAATTTTGCACCTATTGCAGATGTTAAGTCTAGTAATAAGGCTTTTATTGGAGAACGCTCATTTGGAAGTGATCCTAAAGTGGTTTCCCAAATGGTGCCTAAATTCGTTGAAGGTCTTCAAAAAAATGGAGTAAGTGCAACTTTAAAGCATTTTATAGGTTTGGGAATTCCGGAAGAAGATTTTCATGAAAATTCTATTAATATCAGTAAAACAGTAGCTGAATACAGAAAAACAGATTTTTTGCCTTTTGAATCCGGAATTAAGGCTCAGGTAGATATGATAATGGTAAGTCACAGCTTTAATATTGGAATTACAGAAAACAAAGTTCCTACCTCAATGTCTAAACTAATGCTTACAGATATTTTAAGAAAGGAGCTAGGATTTGAAGGAATCATTATAACCGATGTAATGAATATAAAACCTTTAACAGAAGTTTATACTTCTAAAAAGGCATCAGTTGAAGCTATAAAGGCAGGTGTGGATATTTTACTTATGCCACAAGACTTAGAAGACTCATATAATGCCTTGTTAGATTATGTAAAAGAAGGCAAAATTACGGAAGAAAGAATTAATGAATCTGTACTTAGAATATTAGAAGTCAAACTTAAGCGTGGTGTTATAGGTGAAGATACAAAACTGATTAATAATATAGAATCTTTGAATAATTAATGTGTATACTTATTGTAAAAAAGTACTAAAAAGCAAAAAACTGTTGATTATCTGTTAGAAAATATCTATAATGTATATATATAGTTATTTTTTTAGATAGAAATTTAACTTTCAAATTATTTTTAAGTTTTAGTATCAGATATTTGATATTATAAAAATTAAAATACAGAATATATAATAAGTGTGAAAGTTGAATAAGTAATATAAATATCTTAAAAATAGGAGACAAATATGGCAAAAATAAAATCATTTAAATGTATCAGACCCAATATACAAGTAGTGAAAAATGTAGCTGCACTTCCTTACGATGTGTATAACAGGGAAGAAGCTTTAGAAGAAGTTAGAAAGGAGCCTTTATCATTCTTAAATATTGACAGAGCAGAAACAGGATTTGACGAAAGCGTTAATACATATGATGAAAGAGTGTATAAAAGAGCAAGACTGCTATTGGATCAGATGCTTGAAAATGGAACGTTTATCTCTGATAATGCAGACTGTTTTTATTTATATGAGTTAATCATGGATGGACGTGGGCAAACAGGTATTGTAGGATGTGCATCTATAGATGATTACTTGGACGGAGTTATTAAAAAACATGAAAATACCAGAGAAGATAAAGAAATAGACCGTATAAAACATGTGGATGCATGTGACGCACAAACTGGTCCTATTTTTTTAGCATACAGAGCTAATGAAATCATAAATCAGACAGTAATTAAAATTAAAAAAGAATCTCCATTATATGATTTTAACTCGGACGATGGTATAGTACATAAAGTATGGAGAATAGATAACGAAGAGGATATAAACATTATTCAGAGAGCTTTTTTAAATATTAATAGTATTTATATTGCAGATGGACATCATCGAGCAGCGTCTGCTGTAAAGGTTGGTTTAAAAAGAAGAAGCGAGAAAAAAGATTATACCGGTGATGAGGAATTTAATTATTTTCTGTCAGTTTTATTTCCTCATGATGAACTTTTTATTATGTCATATAACAGAGCAGTTAAGGATTTAAACAATTACACTAAGGAAAATTTTTTAGATGCAATACAGGATAATTTTCAAGTGGAGAATGTAGGTAAAAAACCATATTCTCCTAATAATAAATCGGAATTTGGAATGTATTTAGACAATGAATGGTTTAAATTAACGCCTAAAGATAATATTAAAGATACAAGTGATCCTGTAAAAGGTTTAGATGTATCAATATTGCAGGAGTATTTATTAGATCCTATACTTGGAATAAATGATCCAAGAACAGATAAAAGAATTGATTTCATTGGGGGCATAAGAGGGCTTAACGAATTGGAAAGAAGAGTAAATAACGATATGAAAGTTGCATTTTCAGTTTATCCAACTTCAATTAATGAATTATTTAATGTTTCAGATGCAAATATGCTGATGCCACCTAAATCAACATGGTTTGAACCGAAATTAAGAAGTGGATTGTTTATACATAGATTGAATTAAAAATTTACTTTAAATATTATATATTTAAAAGATGATTTTGTTTAAAATACAACAAAGAATAACATAAAATTTAAATTTTATGTGCAAAATAACTTTACATTTACTCAAAAATCCATTATCATTAAGTTAATAAATACTATTAATTAATAAAGGAGACTTACTATGCAAAAGCGAGAAAAGATAATTAAGAGTAAAGAAAAAAATACTGATAGATTAGTTAAGAAAAATAAATTAACCAGAGAAGAAAAAGAAGACAGAAAAGAGAAAAGAAAAGAAGAAAGAAAAGAAATTAGGAAAAATAAACCAGTAAAAATAAAAACTAAATACAAAAATGAAAAGGGTAAATCTACTTCAAAAAAATTATTTAATCTCAGAAGTATAGGAATGCAGTTGATTGTTGCGTTTATGATTCCTGTATCCTTAATAGTGGTAGTAGGTGTAACATCATATACAACAGCATCTAATGCTATAATAAAAAATTATGAGAATACAACCACCCAAACATTAATGAAGACAGCTGATTATGTGGGATTGATAGTAGAAAATGCAGAATCTAAGGCATTGTCAATGGCGTTTGAGAAAAATTTAGTTAAATATTATTCTGGCATATTAACAGATCCATTAGAAGAAAATGATTTATTCAAAATAGTAAGTGGAAACTTGACAGTTGCAGCAGTTTCAGATAAATTTTTAAGCTCAGTTACAGTTTTTGCAAACTATGGTAACCCAGTTTCTTCAATTAGTTCAGTGAAAAAAAATATATATGAAGAATTTATGCAGTCAGATGATTATAAAGACTTTAAGGAAAATAATGACCATGGAATATTGTGGAGAGGTTACCACAGATACATAGATCAAAAAGTTCCATATAAATCAACTAAATATGCAATTTCTTTAACAAGATCAATTTTGAATAATTCTAGTTCTGAAATAGGATATCTGATTATGGATATTAAAATGGACACTATAAATGAAATTCTACAAGGTATGTATCATGG
>JAVBPB010000099.1:0-12060 GCA_031549965.1 Mobilisporobacter sp.
ACTTTATTTATTATTTATATGTTAAGATTATAATTAAAAAAATATAATATAAAATACTAATACCAAATAACAATAATCTATAACTTACATTAATCTTAGTGAGAGTGGTGTCACAGTACCGATGAAGCTATGATAATAAGTAGTGGAGGGATAGACACTAGTCGAATAATAATTGAATTATTAATTTTAAAATACCATTAGATTCTGGTATGACTTAAAAAGATTTCTTTCCTAAACGTAACAAAGGAGAAAGAATCGCCTAATGACAGTAAATGAACGAAACGATAATACAAATAAACGATTAATAAAATCAGCATTAAGATATAATGAATATTATGACCTACAAAACACCTTTGACGAATTATATCGCAAAGCAAGTGAAGAAAATAACTTCAATAAGCTTTATGAAATTATCAGTAGCAAAGAGAATATCTTATTAGCTTATAGAAATATTAAGCGAAATACAGGTAGTCTTACGCCGGGAATAAATAGACGAACAATCGAGTTCTGGGAGAAAATTGATTTAGAAATATATGTAAATTATATTCAAAAACGATTAGAGGACTATCACCCCTCACCAATTCGACGTAAATTTATTCCCAAGGGAAACGGAAAAGAACGACCTTTGGGAATTCCAACAATTGAGGATAGACTAATACAGCAGTGCATCAAACAAGTATTAGAACCTATATGTGAAGCTAAATTTCACCCCAATAGTTATGGATTTAGACCCAATCGAAGTACTAGCCACGCAATAGCCGCATTCATTCAAAGAGTTAATTTAGGCAAAAATTATCATGTAATTGATATAGATATAAAAGGTTTCTTTGATAATATAAATCATACTAAGTTAATTAAACAACTATGGACTATAGGTATTCATGATAAAAAGGTAATATCTATCATTAAAGAAATGTTAAAAGCACCCATAGATGGAGAGAATGAAATAACAGAAAAAGGAGTACCACAAGGCGGAATATTGTCACCCTTATTAGCAAATGTAGTATTAAATGAATTAGATTGGTGGATAAGTAATCAGTGGGAAACATATAAACCTTATAAACAGGTTTACCCACATATAGAAAATAAATCAGGTAATAAAAATAAAAGTAACCAATATAAAAGTTTAAGAGATACTACAAAGCTAAAAGAAATGTATGTAATACGTTATGCTGATGATTTTAAGATATTATGCAAGAACAAAGTTCATGCACAGAAAACGTTTGAGGCAGTTAAACTATGGCTAAAAGAACGACTTAACCTTGACATCAGTGAGGAAAAATCAAAACTCATTGACATCCGCAAAAATAATTCGGATTTCTTAGGCTTTAAATTTAAAGCGGTTAAGAAGGGCAAAGTAAAAGGTCAACCAAAATGGGTAGTCCATTCACATATGAAGGATAAATCAAAAAATGAAGTAATTGACAGCATTAAGAAACAAGTCAAAAAGACGCAGAAAACCCCTAATGAAAAGAATATTAGACGGTTAAATGCCATTATTGCTGGACAACACAATTACTATCGGATAGCAACCCATACCTCTGAAGATTTCAGAGAAATAAATTTTAAGTTAACAAAATGTATGATAAATCGTTTAGGAAGACCATCAAAACCAAATAAATCAAGTATATTAACAAAAGAACATCAGTCCAAATATAAAGGCAATTATAGACTATATCATGTAAATAAATTTGCAATATACCCAATAGCGGATATAAAGAATAAATATCCAACCTTTTTCAATTTTAAAATATGTAATTACACACAAGAGGGTAGAAACTATATACATGAAAATATTGGTCATGTTGACAAAGATATTCTAAACTATATAATGAAAAATCCTATTAAAGGAGAAAGTATAGAGTTTAATGACAATAGAATATCTTTATATTCAGCACAAAAAGGATTATGTGCAATAAGCGGACAATTGTTAGAACTTGACATGGAAACACATCATAAAGAGGGACGAAAAATTAAGAATCCCGATAGATATGCAAATTTAGCATTAGTAAATTATGATGTACATAAACTAATCCATGCTACTAATGAGGGTACAATAGCTAAGTACCTTGATATAGTAAAACTTGATAAAGATGGTTTAAAGAAATTAAATAAGTTTCGTAAATATATTGGAAATTTTGAAATTAATATAAATTAAAGTTCGATGGAACGCCGTATGAGGTGAAAGTCTCACGTACGGTGTGAAGCAGGGGAAAAGGTAGAGATAACCTCAAAGCCTTACCTATTGCTATAAGTAGAAGAGGCACTTCATGCTGCTGACGGAGCAGTAATAGTTATATCTGCAAAAGCAGGTGTAGAAGTTGGAACAGAAAAAGCTTGGGAATATTGTGAAAAACATCAACTACCACGAATATTTTTTGTAACGGATATGGATGATGATAATGCAAGTTATAGAGAAGTTGTTGAAAAATTAAAAGACTTATATGGAAAGAAAGTTGCTCCTTTCCATTTGCCAATTAGAGAAAATGAGAAATTCGTAGGTTTCGTAAACGTAGTTAAAATGGCAGGTAGAAGGTTTACAGATACTGGATATGTAGAATGCGAAATACCAGAATATTCAAAAGCAAATCTTTCTACGTACAGAGAGATGATTTTAGATGCAGTGGCAGAAACTAGCGAAGAGTTTATGGATAGATATTTTGAGGGCGGAGAATTCACACAGGAAGAGATTTCTAAAGCACTTAGAGAAAATGTTATAGATGGTACAATTGTACCAGTAATGATGGGATCAGGAATACATGCACAAGGTGTAACAATGCTTTTACAAGCTATTGAAAAATATTTGCCATCACCAAGTCAAGAGCATATTAAGCATATCGGAAAAATGGTAAAAACCGGTGAAGATTTTGAAGGTAATTATGATGATTCAAAACCTATGTCAGCACAAGTATTTAAAACAATAGTTGATCCGTTTATAGGTAAGTACTCTTTGATTAAAATATGTTCAGGTATCTTAAAATCAGATGCCTCAATATATAACTCAGAAAAGGACACGGAAGAAAAATTATCAAGACTTTATGTACTAAGAGGAAAAGAAGCCATTGAAGTAAAAGAGCTTCATGCAGGAGATATTGGAGCGGTTGCTAAATTATCAAACACAACAACAGGAGATACATTGTCAACTAAATCAAATCCAATAGTTTATGATAAGCCTGTAATTTCAAGACCATATACATATCAAAGATTTAAAACACGTAATAAGGGAGATGACGATAAAGTATCACAGGCACTTTCCAAAATGATGGATGAAGACTTAACATTAAAAGTGGTTAATGACAGCGAAAATAGACAGACTTTAATATATGGAATTGGTGAACAGCAATTAGAAGTAACTGTAAGCAAGCTGCTTAATAAGTTTAAAGTTGATATTGAAGTTATGAAGCCAAAAGTACCATACAGAGAAACTATACGTAAAAAAGTAAAAGTGCAAGGTAAGCATAAAAAGCAATCAGGAGGACATGGACAATATGGTGATGTTCATATTGAATTTGAACCACTTGGAGATCTTGATAAAGCCTATGAATTTTCAGAAAAAGTATTTGGTGGAGTAGTGCCAAAGAACTTTTTTCCAGCAGTTGAAAAAGGTATTCAAGAAAGTGTGTTAAAAGGACCTCTCGCAGGATATCCGGTTGTTGGAATAAAAGCTGTTCTTGTAGATGGTTCATACCATCCCGTAGATTCATCTGAAATGGCATTTAAGATGGCAACAATTCAAGCTTTTAAACTTGGAATTATGCAGGCCTCACCTATATTACTAGAACCAATAGTATCATTAAAGGTTGTTGTACCTGATAAATTTACCGGGGACGTTATGGGTGATTTAAATAAACGTAAAGGAAGAGTACTTGGTATGAACCCAATTAGTAGTGGTAAGCAAGAAATTCTTGCAGACATACCATTATCAGATATATATGGCTATTCTACGGATCTTCGTTCAATGACAGGCGGATGGGGAGAATTCTCATATGAATTTAGCAGATATGATCAAGCACCATCTGATGTACAGGAAAAAGTAATAGCTGAAAGTGCCAAAAAATTAGAAAAAGCTCAAGAATAGATTTTGGGGAGTTGCAGCTTAATTAGATGCATCTCCCTTTTAAATCATCTACATTAGAATCCATTAATCAAGGAAGGAAAGATAAAAATGAAATCCATTAGCACTAAAATAACAATATTTGTATCAATTATAATCATGCTTTCCATGTCAGTACTTAGTGCAATCTTAGTAACCCCTGCAAGTCGAGCTAGAAGAGAATTATTATTGACTAATTATGAAGCCAATATCCAATTAGATGCAATTAATTTAGAAAAGATGTACGACATTATGGATATAAGCCTTAAATCAGTAGCAGGAATTATTGAACAGAATAATTTAAGAGACTCAAAAGATATTATGCCAATTTTATTAGCACTTTTTAAAAGCAATCCAGATACCTTTGATCTGTTTGTAGCTTTTGAAGATAATACAGCAATTTTTGGCTCTGAGTGGGTTCCTGAAGCTGATTATGTTGCAACAGAACGTCCATGGTATATAGCAGGTGTGCAAAATCCGGGTGTTTCTGTATTTACCGAACCATATTTAGATGCACAAACAGGCAAAATATGTACAACATTATGCTATGGACAGGAAAAAGATGGTAAAATTCAATTTGTAACGGCAATGGATGTATTTTTTGACAAATTCTTAGAATCAATTTCTCAAAGCAAGATTAATGAAATGGGATATTGTATGCTTATTAATAAAAATGGTGAAATTTACCATCATGAAAATGAAGAATTTAATCCTGCTGTAGATGAAAGTTTTAATTTAAAAGATTTAGATAATGGCAGATATTCTCCTATATTTGCACAAACTGTTAATAGTGGAAATTTCGTTCAAATAAAAGACTATACAGGAGTTGATTCATATTTTATACCTGTCCCTATTAATAATACAGATTGGATGGTATGTGGTGTAATTCCGGTATCATATATTGATAAGGAAATGTGGAATCAAATCATCACAAGTATTATTGTAACACTAATATTTGTGTTGATAGCTGTACTTACGATTTATTTAACTCTTAGAAGAATAATAACAAAACCATTAAATAAAATTGTTTCCATAGCTAAAATTGTTTCAGTAGGTGACATAAATGTAAATGTAGACACCTCTTCTAATGATGAAATTGGGATATTTGCTAAATCATTTCAAGAAATTATTGATGGAACAAAGGCAAAGGTTTTATGCCTTGAATCTATAGCTAAAGGAGATCTGACTTCTAAAGTATTAATTCAATCTGAAAATGATAAAATGGGTAAAGCTTTATCAGATATGATCCGTTCAAATAATCATATCATTTCTAATATATTAGAAGTTTCAGATAATGTATCTGATAGTTCCGGTCAAATTTCAAAAATCAGCCAAATATTATCAGAAAGTGCTGTAGAACAAGACAATGCTGTAAACAGGCTATCTCAAAATATTAACCATATTTCTAGTATTACAGATGGAAATGTTAAGCTTTCGAAAGAAACAAAGAATTTAAGTAAGGAAATCATGGAAAGTGCTCAAAAGGGTAATAGTCAAATGGAAGACATGCTTAAGGCAGTTAATGACATTCATGAATCTAGTCAAAACATTAATAAGGTTATAAAAGTAATTGACGATATAGCATTCCAAACCAACATACTTGCTTTAAATGCGGCGGTGGAAGCTGCCAGAGCAGGTCAGCATGGTAAAGGTTTTGCAGTTGTAGCTGAAGAGGTTAGAAATTTAGCTTCAAAAAGTGCAGAAGCTGCAAAAAATACATCTTCTTTAATTACTGACTCAATGGTTAAGGCGGAAATGGGGACAAAGATTGCACAGGAAACATCGGTTTCTTTTTCGAGTATTTTAGATGGAATTAATAAAACTTCTGAAAAAATCGATGAGATTAGCCAATCTTCTTTTACTCAGTATAGTGCTTTGAATGAAATTAGTGCGGATGTTTTGGAGGTTACTAAGGTGGTTTCAAAGACTAATGAATCGGCTAGGGATTGTGAGATGTCTAGTGAGACTATGAACCGACAGGCGGATACACTTCATGGGTTGGTTTCTCAGTTTAAGCTTAATGGTTAAATGGGGGGGTCTTCGCTGAGGGGGGCTTGCCTTTAGGCTGAGTAGAATATTCACCGAAACATTATATTTAAAATTCTGTTATGCCAAACATTCCAAGGAGCCCCTTAAAACGAAAAAGTAGCAGGAAAGCCTGCTACTTTTTTGGGTCTCCTTTCCATGGCATAAATGAATTTTAAATATAATGTTTCTTGGAATATTCATTTAGTTTATTGGATGCGAGGATTTATTTTATTCTACAAAAGGATAATAATGGTTGTTATATTTTTATGATATATTCAAGGAAGGTGCATGTATGAGTAAAACGGTGTTGTTTTTTGATTTGTTTTTTACACTTGTTAGACCTGTTTATAGTGAACAATTGAATGAAAATGATATTTTAAATATACCTGTGGATCAATGGGAAGCTGTTGCAGAGGATAGTCAATTGTATTTTAGACGAGCAACTGGAATTGTAAAAAGTTTAAATAAGATTATTGATGAAATTGTTGACTGTGGAAATTTTAGTTTGACTCAGGAAATGAAAAATAAATTGCTACAACTTAGGGTAAATAGAATGAAATCAGCACTTGGTAATGTCGATAATGTGATATTGGATACATTGCTTGAATTAAAAGAAAAGAATTTAGAATTATGTATTATAAGCAATGCGGATGAAATTGACAAATTAGGTTGGAAAGATTCCCCACTATTTAATATATTTAATTTAGCGATCTTTTCATGTGATGTTGGTGTTATAAAGCCAAATCCCCTTATTTATGAAATAGCTATGAATAAAATGAATGTTGAACCTCAAAATAGCTATTTTATTGGAGATGGAGGGTCAGACGAATTATATGGTGCAAAAAGGGTTGGGATGAAAACTATTCTTACAGAGTATTTATTGGAGAGAGAGGAGAATAAGTTAATAGAGTTGTTACGATATGCTGATTATCACATTAAAGATTTTTGTGAAATTAAAAAGTACTTTACTTAAAATATAGTACTAAAATAAGCTTTTTTAATGTTTTGGGGTTTGAATGTAATTGCTTTAATGCACTTTTGATATTATGGTAGTTTTGCAGTGTATGCACACTGACAGTAGTTGTTATTTAGGTAATCACCTGAAATATGATTGATGTATTTTGATTACATTTTAATCTATTTTGTCAAGACTTTGCTTGAACAGGCTTGTAAAAATCATGCTGAACCAGGGTAAGGCAAACAATTGTACATACATATGTTTATAATCATTTGAAAAATTTTCACAGCCTACATTAACGACTTTTTTAAGACCAACCTTATTGAGGTTGTGAATTGTAATCCCAAATAGGCGTAAAATACTTTTATTTAATAATTTTGTTTACAATATATTTGAATGGTGATATAATATAAATATATTCTTAAGTTTCTTATAATCATTTATTCCCATATCAATATTCAATATTCAATATTCAATATTCAATATTCAATATTATCAATTTATTTCAGAATAAACGCACTAATTATTTTTAAATATAGTTTTATTTGCATATGACTTCAATATTTAATAATTAATTTACTAAAAATTAAATAACATAGATAAATTAATAATTAAAATATTATTATAATGTGTAATACAAAAGCATAGAATAATTTGTAAAAAAATTAAAGATATATAAATAATTAATTTGTTAAGTTAAGGATGCATTTATCTTCCATTTGTTTTAAGTTTTTAAATTAGGTATTGACAATTTTATCAAGTTAGATTAATATTATACTATAAAGAACACTAGTTCGTAATTAAAAATTAAGGAGAAGAAATATGGCGAAAGAAGATTTAAAATCTAAAGTAGATAATAATAAAGCAAAAGCATTAGAATCAGCACTTGCTAACATTGAAAAACAGTTTGGTAAAGGTGCTGTTATGAAACTTGGTGATTCAAATGCTAATATGAATATAGAGACTATACCTACAGGATCTTTAAGCTTAGATATAGCATTGGGACTTGGCGGAATACCTAAAGGAAGAATTGTTGAAATATATGGGCCGGAATCTAGTGGTAAGACAACAGTAACATTACATATGGTAGCTGAAGTACAAAAAAGAGGAGGTATTGCAGGATTTATTGATGCTGAACATGCCCTTGATCCTGCTTATGCTAAAAAGATAGGTGTGGATATAGATAATCTTTATATATCACAGCCAGATAATGGAGAACAGGCTTTAGAAATCACTGAAACTATGGTTCGTTCAGGTGCTATTGACATCATTGTAATAGACTCTGTAGCAGCATTAGTTCCAAAAGCAGAAATAGAAGGGGATATGGGAGATTCTCATGTTGGTCTCCAAGCAAGATTAATGTCACAAGCACTTAGAAAGCTTACAGCTATAATAGCTAAATCTAACTGTGTTGTAATATTTATTAATCAATTACGTGAAAAAGTCGGAGTTATGTTTGGAAGTCCGGAAACTACAACTGGAGGTAGGGCTCTTAAGTTTTATTCGTCCATAAGAATAGATGTTAGAAGGATAGAAACTTTAAAACTTGGAGGAGATGTTATTGGTAACAGAACAAGGGCTAAAGTTGTAAAAAATAAAATTGCTCCACCTTTTAAAGAAGCAGAATTTGATATTATGTTCGGTGAAGGGATATCAAGAGAGGGAGACATTTTGGATCTTGCAGTACAATATTCAATTGTAGTAAAAAGTGGTGCATGGTATGCATATAAAGATTCAAAAGTAGGTCAGGGACGTGAAAATTCAAAAGCATTTTTAAAGGAAAATCCGGATATACTTAATGAGATAGAACAAAAGGTTAGAGAAATTTGTATATCCACAAAAGTAGATTCAATTAATAAAGAATCTAATAATTCATCAGGGAATGAATTAGAAGAATAAAATATTAAGGACTGATGATTGTGATAATTACACATTTAGAGAAATTTGGAGATTATAAAACGAAAGTTTATATTGACGACGAATATTGTTTTTTATTAACAAATAAACAGATTTATTATTTTACAATATCAGTTAATAATGAAATCTCACAAGAACAATATGAGATTATTTATTCATCAGTCCTAAAATCAGCAAAAATAAAAGCATTAAACATTCTAAAAAGAATGGACAGAACAGAATCAGAATTAAGACAAAAACTTAATAATAATGGATATTCCAATAACATAGTGGATAAAACAATTGAATACATAAACAACTATCATTATATTGATGATTACAGATATGCAAAAAACTATTTTGAATATAAAAGAAACAACAAAAGCACAAGAGCAATATGTATGGAACTAACCAACAAAGGAGTTTCAAAAGAAATTATATCTTCAATATTAGAAACTGATTCAATAAGTGATATTGATGCAATAAGAAAAATAATTAACAAAAAGACAAAAAATGTAGAATACTTAACTCAAAATGAAAAACAAAAACTTTATACATCACTAATAAGAAAAGGTTTTAATTCATCCCTTATATCAAAAGAACTTAAAAGCATAGATTATACAGAATATATAGAATAATACTATAATGAAAGTTTTTTATCTCAGCTTTTCCTCAAAAACTAAATATCCTCAAGATGTGAATAATTAGGATTTGAAAAGTCATTAAGTGCAATGGAAAAGAGACTATGGTATTTTCATAGGCTCATTGGAATGTTTAGCACCTCTGACTTTTCAAATCCTAATTATTTACATCTTGAGGGCAGAAAATTAAAAGGCAAAGCGTCACATATAGAAAAACTTAAAAATAACTCTCCCTAATCATGCCAATATTTTATTTGTTTTGACACAAACTATAAAAATATATTGAACTCTACTTGACATAATAACCAAAACAGTATAAAATTTAAGTGTTGTAGTTATGTACAATGAAAACTAAATAAGGAGGTGCTCATGTGCCAGTATTAATAGGAGCAATTGGTGTATTAGGAAGTGCAATTATTGCTATAATAGTAACAGCATTGATTTGCATTCCGCTTTCTTGCTACTTTGCCATTGCCTATAGAACTAAAATTGTTGAAACCAAAATTGGTTCAGCAGAAGAAAAGGCAAGAGAAATTATAGATGAAGCTTTAAAAACAGCTGAAACTAAGAAAAGAGAAGCATTGCTTGAAGCAAAAGAAGAAGCCTTAAAGAATAAAAATGAATTTGAAAAGGAATCTAAAGAGCGTAGAGCAGAAATACAACGATACGAAAAAAGAGTATTAACAAAAGAAGAAACTCTTGATAAAAAGACTGAAGCACTTGAAAAGAAAGAAGTAATTATTGCTAATAAGGAAGTAGAACTTGAAGCAATAAAAGCTGAAGCAGAAGACTTACATGGCAAAAGACTGCAAGAGCTAGAGAGAATCTCTGGGCTTACCTCCGAACAAGCAAAAGAGTACTTATTAAAAACTGTTGAAGATGAAGTTAAGCATGAAACAGCTGTGTTAATCAAAGAATACGATAACAAAGCTAAAGAAGAGGCAGGAAAGAAAGCTAAGGAATATGTTGTGACAGCTATTCAAAAATGTGCAGCAGATCATGTTGCAGAAACAACTATTTCTGTAGTACAACTTCCAAATGATGAGATGAAAGGAAGGATCATTGGTAGAGAAGGACGTAATATTCGTACTTTAGAGACAATGACTGGTGTTGATTTAATAATTGACGATACACCAGAAGCTGTAATTCTATCAGGTTTTGACCCTATTAGAAGAGAAGTGGCAAGAATTGCCCTTGAAAAACTAATTGTTGATGGAAGAATTCATCCAGCCAGAATTGAAGAGATGGTTGAAAAAGCTCAAAAAGAAGTTGAAGTTATGATTCGTGAAGAAGGAGAGGCAGCAACTTTAGAAGTAGGTGTTCATGGTATCCATCCAGAGCTTATTAGGCTACTTGGTAAGATGAAGTTTAGAACAAGCTATGGTCAAAATGCATTAAAACATTCAATAGAAGTTGCACATCTATCTGGATTACTTGCTGGTGAAATTGGTGTAGACGTAAGAATGGCTAAAAGAGCAGGATTACTTCATGACATTGGTAAATCAGTAGATCATGAGATGGAAGGTTCTCATATACAAATTGGTGTTGATTTGTGTAGAAAATTCAAAGAATCATCAATCGTAATCAATGCTGTAGAATCACATCATGGTGATGTTGAACCAGAATCATTGATAGCTTGCATTGTACAAGCAGCTGATACAATTTCAGCCGCTAGACCAGGAGCAAGAAGAGAAACCTTGGAAACATATACAAACAGATTGAAGCAGTTGGAAGATATTACTTGTGGCTTTAAAGGAGTAGACAAGTCTTTTGCAATACAAGCAGGTAGGGAAATTAGAATAATGGTAATCCCTGATCAAATTACAGATGCAGATATGGTTTTACTTGCTCGTGATATATCAAAACAAATAGAAGATGATTTAGAATATCCGGGTCAAATAAAAGTAAGTGTAATTAGAGAATCAAGAGTTATTGATTATGCTAAATAGACCTTAATCATAAAACTGAAAATTAGTCAAAGCTTATAAACATAGTGTTTGCGGGCTTTGGGTGATTTTCAGTTTTTTTATTTCTAAATTTATTTTAACAACTTGTTTCTTAATTGAGACACACACTAAAATATATATGCATCTTACATAGCAATAACCCGGTTTATAAGCATTTTAAGTTTCACACGCATGGATATTTATTATCAGACCTAACAGCCATATGGACAAAGGCTTAACAAAAAACATGTATGGCTATTTTTAAAGGTAAATATGGTGAATTTCCAATTGATATTCCAAGAAACAGATGAGTTTGAACCTAAATAATTCTAAGAGATATCTCTAATATTTGTATAAAAAATCTCCATAAATTATCGAGTCCACTGAAAAAGTCCTTGATTTAGGTTGTGTAAATTTTTCAGATGAATATGACTGTATATGTATCCAATTGTGCAGACCGGCCGACGAAGCGTTTATGTTTTGTCAAGACTTTGCTTG
>JAVBPB010000096.1:0-3546 GCA_031549965.1 Mobilisporobacter sp.
TATTGTTCAATATGAGATATCCAAGAATTTTGATTGATAGTTGTATCAAAAGCCATATTAGTTATCCTCCTTTTGTTTTATGTACTTATTGTATCAAGGATTTTCTAATATTATAAGATACTTGTAATTACAGGCTTACAAGCATTGTGCCGGAAAAGAAGTTGTATATGGTCTTGAAAATGCCTACGGGTATGGGAGAGCACTTGCAGTCTGGCTGATTGGAAAGAATTACATCGTAAAAGATGTAAACACGTCTATCTCCAACCGACAGGCAAAGCATAGAGGTGCTATGTATCGAAAAAGCGACAGCGATGATGCTGCTGCGATAGCACTTGCGACGGTAAATATGCTGGATACTTTGCCAGATGCATGTCCCAATGATGCATACTGGTCACTTGGTCAACTGGTACATAGGCGTGATAATATCATGAACCAAAGAACACGTTTGGTCAATCAGTTGCATAAGCAATTGTGCATTGCCTATCCAAGCTATAAGGTATTTTTTAACGATATCAGCAGACCGACTGCACTTTATTTCTGGGAGAAATACCCCTCCAGAAAGTATCTGAAGGGCAAAGGAGTAGAAGAATTGCGAGAAGAACTGGTACCGATTAGCCATAACCGATGTTCTACCAAGACCTGCGAAAAAATCCTTACTGCTATTCGTAGTGATAAAGTAAAGGGAAATGATTATCAGGATGCAAGGGATATAGTGACACGAAGTATTGTCAGTGAGTTGCAGCACAGTAATCAACAGTTGGAGGAAATGGAGCAGGAATGAGAAAAGATGTATCAGATGATTGGCTGTACCCTTGCCACAATTCCTGGGGTAAATATCATTACTGCAGTAAAGATACTGGCGGAGATTGGTGATATCAACCGATTTAAAAGTGCAAGTAAGCTGGCGCAGTTTGCAGGTATCGCTCCGCTCACGCTATCTTCTTCTGGAAAAGGAAAAGACGTAGCCACTAAGCAGGGAAACCGAAGGTTACAGGCGATTATCTACTTTTTAGCAGTTCAAATGGTGCAGTTATCCAGTAATGGAATCCCAAGAAATCCAGAATTTCGTGCTTATTATGAGAGACGTAGTCTGGAAGGAAAGAATGGAAGGCAGATATTGATCTGCATTTCCAGACGATTGATTAACATCATCTATGGAATGTTAAAAAATGGCACAGAGTATCGTATGTCAGAAGAGAAAAAAGAACATCATTCTGGCAAAAAAAAGTAGGAAAAAAACAGTATTATTGGTATAATTTTAAGCAAATGAAAAACCACCTGCTTTGAGAAGTGTTTTCATTTTTCAGAGGGAGGGCATCAGCTTGGATTATTATAAGGGTGAAGAGTGTATGTCAAGGGTGGTAAAGGCTCTATTAATTATGTTAATAAAACAACAGATAAGTTTTGGAAATCATATAATAAGCTTTCAAAAGATATTAAGAAGATAGCCGATGAAAAATTTGAGTTATTTAAAGTAAACCCAAATCATCCTGGATTAAATTTTGAAAAACTAAATGGATTCACCAATAAATACTCAGTTCGTATTAATGATCAGTACAGAGCAATAGGCGATTTAAAAGATGGTATTATAACTTGGACTGAGATAATACCACACACATACAATATATTGAAATGAGATGAATAAAATGAGATGGAATTATTTGATGTTAGAGATGTATTGCAGTTATTCTGAAAAGGAATTTAAAAATGTACCTTGCTGTAAAACCAATGTTGGATCTATAGGGGCAATATGCTTAAGTGATGGAGAAAATATTTGTACCTATTGTGGATTTAAAGAAGCACGCTCAACAGTGGCTTTAAGCAATGGCGAAGGAGAGGTGATACAAACAAAGGGTTTCAGTGATGATAATGAAATTAATGAGGAAAAGTGGAAAATGAGGCAATTGGAATGGTGTGAAAAATGGATTAGAAGATTAAAAGAAGATAATTAAAATTGGTACAATAATTAGTCATATCTTTAAAGCTATATAAAAGTTTTATGGATTTAGTTTTTTCAGTAACTAAATGATATATAGAATTTTTTTAAACATGTACAAAAATCTCTTGAGATATTATAATTATTTCAAGAGATTTTGTTTTAGATACAAGGATGGTTTAAAGGCTACTGACAAAACGTCTAAAGGTTTTTGGAAAGCTTATAATAATCTTCCGAAAGATATTCAAAAGCAGGCTGATCAAGCATATAAGCTTTATTTACAAAATCCTAATCATCCTGGATTAAATTTTGAAAAATTAGCGGGTGGCAAGTATTATTCTATTCGTATTAACTAAAAATATAGAGCATATGGTAGAAAACTAGAAAGTGGCATTATTGAATGGTTGGAAATTAATGGACATGATTATAAAAGGGCATTGAATATTCTAGAAAATTCAAAGTAATTTTATTTAAGCAGGGATAGAACTATTTTTGAAGCCATGTATTAATATTTATTATAAAAAATTAGATTATCAAAGAAAGTTATTTATATTAGTGTTAAAATTTTATTTGTAATGAAAGAGATGAGTTTTATAATCCATAATAGAGACACAAAAGATGTTTTAATAAGAGTAGTGCTTGGAAGTTCCAAGCCTACTATTCAAATCAAAAGGAGGTATAAGATGACACAATTAGTACTTGAAGCAAAGTGTATATATCAATTTTTCAGAAATGAAGAGAATATATTGCCGGCTTGTTGCATTTTAGGAGTAGGTAACATAAGTTTTAATTGTTTAAATTATGAAGAAAAAATAAAGTTTTGTCCTTATTTTACTTATGGAAAAGTAAGGAGTACAATTTTATTGACAGATAAGGAAGGGAATACCATTAATGCTAATAGTTTTTGGGCAGACTTAAATTTATCAGATAAGGAATGGGAGATAAAGGAATCTGACTGGATAGAAAAATATGATATATTCATAAATAAATTAAATGACAATTAGAAAATCTATTTATTTAAGTTTTACGTCACAGTATTTACATTACAAGAGATAATTATTGAGAAGGCAGGATATACAAATGAAAAAGCATATATAGGTAAAAAATCGCTAAAAATAAAAGTAGATGATTCAACAACAAGTTCCGTAAGCATAACCCAAGATTATAAAAGACTGGTAAGCGGAGCAACCTATACATTTTCAGCCTATGTAAAGACCAGTGATGTAACAACTGGAGTATACGACGTAGGAGCCAGACTGTGTGCTGAAACAGTAAACGTATATGGAGCAAAAGTAAACTTGTACTCAGAACTTGTAACAGGAACAACCGATGAAAACATAAATAATGGATGGAAAAGAATTCAGGTAACTTTTACAGCCCCTACATACAGCTATTATGTAACCTTAAAGCTAGAATTAAGAAATACAAAAGGAATAGCCTGGTTTGATGGAATGCAATTAGAAAAAGAAGAAATTGCAAGTATCTATAATTTAATGGAAAACAGTGGTTTTGAAGTGGATACAGCATACTATAGTAAAGCAAATATAACAAATGGGGACATATACCCGGCAGAGGTAAAAGAAGGATTAAAATGCTATAGAATACTTGGA
>JAVBPB010000020.1:0-3734 GCA_031549965.1 Mobilisporobacter sp.
GTCCTTCGATACAGTAAATTAATTTTTTAGATGAATATGAGTGTATATATATCCAATTGTGCAGACCGGCCGACGAAGCGTTTATGTTTTGTCAAGACTTTGCTTGCAAAGGCTTGTAAAAAACATGCTGAAGGAGGGTAATGCAAACAATTGGATATATATACACTCATATTCATCTGAAAAATTTACACAACCTAAATCAAGGACTTTTTCAGTGGCCTCCTGAAAAAGTGGAACTACTATCTTCCCCCCAAAGTTAATAACCATTTCACCACTTAGGAATATAATTATACTAGTATAATTTGAAATAAGTTATACATTATTGCACTAAGGGGGATAATTATGAGAAATTTAAAAGTAGGTCCAAAAATTATATTAGGTTTTTCTGCGGTATTGGTGATTGTATTATTTATTATTGTAATATCAACTTACTCTACTTCAATTGCCAATATTAATGTTCAAGATATAGATTCAGCTTCAACTCTACAAACTCAAGCAAATTATGCACTTAATGATTTTTCATTAGCTGTTGAAAATGCTTCCATTATTTATACTATTATTTCAGATGAAAAATATCAAGAAACTGTTGTAAGTATTAATAATAGCCTTGAAAAAATTAAGGAAATGAAAAATTATATAGCAATAACTCCAGTATTAACGGAATTTTTGCCTCAAGTTGATTTATTTGAAAGTAATATATTAGAATGGAAAAATTATTTAGATAAATTGTCACAAAGTAATCAAAAGTTAGCTAGTATTAAAGAATTGGCAAATGGAAATAGTGTCATACTTATGGAGACATTTGATAGCGTTATTCAAAAATACATTCAAAAAGGAGAATCTTCTGAAAATTTAACTGCTGCTGCCAATCTAACCGTTTCAATAAATCAATCTCAAAGAGTAATATCACATATGATGGATGATTTTGATAATTCTAATTATGAAAAGGCAAAAGTTTTGTTAGAAAACTTAATTAGCAGTTTAGAAGATGCCGTTATCAATCAAAACACAGAAGAACAAAAAACTCAAATGTATCAAGTAATAAATATTGCAAAAGAATATTATACACAAACTAATGATTATTCCAATGAAGTAGATATTAATTGGAATATAATATCCCAGGCTCAAGCTTTACAAGATAAGACTTTAAATTCTATTAATGAATTAAGCAAACAGATTGACGATGTTATGATTCATAAAGTAGATGATACTAAAAAAAGAGGTGCCTTTTTTTCAAGAATCATTTTAATTTCAGCAGTTATTACACTTATCAGTGTTATTTTTATCGCTTTTTATATAAAAGATTCTATTAAAAAACCTATTACTCTTCTTTCTGATGTTATGCACAATCTTACTCAGACTGGTAATTTTAATTTAGAAGCTTCTATAGTTGAAAAAGTTGATAAATATTCAAGTTATAAAGATGAAGTAGGCATTGCAACACTTGCTTTTAAGGAACTTCTTTTTATGCTAAATAATAATATGAAAACATTGGAATCAGTATCAAACGGAGATCTTACTGCCAATATAATTCAAAAGACCCCTGAAGATACCATGGGAAAATCACTTAACGCAATGGTTGATAATTTAAATGTTTTGTTTAGTGAAATTAACGATTCTACTATGCAGGTATCTGCTGGTGCAAAGCAGCTTGCAGACGGAAGTCAGATATTAGCAAAAGGCTCTGTTGAGCAAACAATAGCTATCGAACAACTATCAACTTCAATTAGCGATGTTTCACAAAGAGTTGCAAATAATACAGATAAAGCTAATATGGCTTCTAGTCTTGCAACTACCATTAAATCCAGTGCTGAAATAGGCAGTAAAAAGATGGAACAAATGATATCCGCAGTAAAAGAAATTAATGAAGCTAGTCAAAGTATTAATAAAGTAATTAGAGTAATAGATGATATTGCTTTTCAAACTAATATTCTAGCTCTAAACGCTGCTGTTGAGGCTGCAAGAGCAGGACAGCATGGAAAAGGGTTTGCTGTTGTTGCCCAGGAAGTTAGAAATTTGGCAGCCAAAAGTAGCTCGGCAGCAAAAGATACTGCTTCATTAATTGAAAATTCTATGGATAAGGCTTTACTAGGTGCTAAAATTGCTGAAGAAACATCAACCAGTCTTAGAGATATTGTTACAGGCATAAATGAAAGTTCTGTAATGATAAATGATATTTACTATTCTTCTGAAATACAAATGAATGAAATTAATAAGATTACTAATGGTGTTAATACTGTGGTATCTGTAATTCAAACTAATAGTGCAACTGCACAGGAATCTGCTGCTGCTTCCCAAGAGATGAGCAGTCAATCCGTAGTATTAGAAAACTTAGTATCTAAATTTAAATTAAATTAATTTTTAATAATGTACTAAATTAACTAGAAGAAATGAGCCATTGCAAAAACTGCAATAGCTCATTTCTTTTGATGTTCATAATAATACTAGTTTGCTGAATTTAAATTCATCCAGTTCAGATTTAAACCCGAGTTTATCAGTTGAAAACAAAAAAGCGAGTAATCTCAATGAAAACTCGCTTTTTTTATGTTGTATATCAGCTCTTTTTTATAACTATTTAATTTTTCAACTTCCAGAATTTCAAAGTTATTGGCCACTCCAAATATTTTTTCCATATCCTTAAAAGTTTCGTTTGTATTTGAAAATGCTAAGTATGCATCGGTCAACATGTGCAGGTTTGCACCGTTTATTCCTTCAATCAAATTTTCTACAGTATATTGTCTATCCGTTAGATTCTGAAGTACTCTCATAATCACAAGTGATACAAAACACACCAGAAAATGTCCTTCAATCCTGCTTTCCTTTCTAACATACACTGGTCGCCCCTCATTGTTTTGAAATTTTTTCAATCACTGGGATTAGTGTTTTGGTATCTGCTGTGTTACCACTAAATAATTGATATGCAACTGGTATGTTATTTTTATCTATAACTAATCCCATAGCAACCAATGGTTGAGGAACATGTTTTTTTGAACAACCTTTTTTTCTGAATCCCTTTTTTACACAACCTGATTCATCAATTAAATCAGGATCATTTTCGTGTATCTCAAAATAATAGTTTGTAACATCGTAAAACAACAGGGTCAAATCCCGACCATACTCCTTCTGGATATTCTTGTGTATTTCCAATTGAAGATTGTCTTTGAATTCAGAAAAAAATCTAGGGAACGGTATATACTGTTCAAGTTGTTTTCACCCATATCCTCCCAAAGAAAGTGTCTATGTTCAAATGTTCCTAGCTTGCTGTCGGGCATTAATATTCTCCCAAATACAGGTAATTTCAGGACGTTATCCAAATCAAAACGTATCTTTTTTGTAGATTGAAAGTCTTTATTTTTATAACCTAATAGCCCCCAAAATTTATAAGCATGTCTTGTTAATAAATTACAAAAAGTTTGAAAACACACGAAAATTCAACAAAAAACTCTTATAAAATTATTGACTTTTCCCAATAACAAGCTTATAATTATAAGCTTGTTATTGGAAAAGTGAGGAATCAATATATTTTATGAGTTATAGAGTTGAACAAAATATTAAAGGAACTATTTATGTGTATGAGGCAACATCTTATTGGGATAAAGAAAAGAAAAAAGCGTGCCAAAAGCGCAAAATAATTGGAAAAAGAGATAAAGTAACAGGAGAATTGATATTAAATAATCCTACAGCTGAACTGAATGAAAATATTTGTTGTGAGGATATCAAACCATTTTCTAAAA
>JAVBPB010000114.1:0-3100 GCA_031549965.1 Mobilisporobacter sp.
TCAAAAAGAATTGTAGATGACGTGAGAAATGAAATAAATTCGCCCAATAATTCTATTTGCATTAATGATGATATACTATTCGCCAAAACGAACAAACGAAAAATAGGGACAAAATGGATTTATGAACATATATTTTTTAATGAAAAACATTATATTGATGAAAAAGAAAGCCTATACAAGAAATTGAATAATCAAGAGAAATTATTTGTAAAAGATGAAAAGCATGATTTAGGCAGCAGCTCTAAGTTTTTTACTGTAACTAAAACAAAAAAACGAACGCTACTTCAAAAGAATGTAGAAGCTATAGAAGATTTTCTAAAATACAAAGATTTTTTAATTATAATGAGTAATGATATAAAAAATGCTGAAGAAACTATTTATACCTACAGAAATAAAGATGTTGTAGAAAAATCTTTTGATAACTTAAAAAATGAATTAGATTTAAAAAGACTTAGAATACATTCCACAGAAGCAATGAAAGGACGACTGTTTATTGCCTTTATAGCCTTAATTATATTGTCACATATAAATAAAGTATCAAAATCGACAGAACTTAATAAAAAATATACAACTGAAGAATTAGTTTTCGAGTTGAAAAAAATAAATATAATTCATTTTTCTAATGATAAAACGGCATTGACTGAAATTTCTAAAAATCAAAGAACTATTTTTGAGAAGTTTAACATTAAAATCCCAAAGTTATAAATTTGTCATTAAAAACATGCTTATAACTTTTGGGATTTTAGGGTACAATATACATCGTTACTAGAAGAGAGAGACGAAATATTGACACGTATAGATAAAATTCAAAAAGATTTAGAACAGATGAATCAAAAAGGATATTATGAAACGGATATTGTTACAAGAGGAAGGAAAGGTAAAAAGCCGCTAGGAAGTGTAATTGTGAGAGGTTTCCCATTTGAGAAACGAGAAAATGTAAATGAAAAGTTAATATTAAGACAAATGAGATTAAAGCATTTAGAACAGGAAATTTTAGAAGCAATCACAAAAGTAGAGGAATTTATATCAAACATAGAAGACATTCGCATAAGAAGAATATTTGTGTTTAGGTATGTAGATGGCTTAAATTACATACAAATAGCACACCGAATGCATTCAACAGCGGACGGAATAAGAATGGAACACAGTAGATTCTTGGAAAAGTTATAAAGTTTATTCGTATTGTTCGCTAAAAGTGCATTATTATTATAATAGAAGTTTGTATGTAATCAATTATTGGTTCACAGCAAAGAATCTTCCCCCAGATTATGATTTAGAAATAGCATCTATGCGAATGTGTAGGTGCTATTTAGCGTATACATTAATACAATTATTATACAAAATACTCGACACATAGTACAGTATGATGTATAATAATATTATACAAGGAGGACATAATATATGGGATTATCAATTAGAGCAGAAGAATTAATATCATTTTTAAAGAGCAATGGATTTGTATTTGATAGGCAAAGAGGAACGAGCCATGCAATATATAAAAATGGTAATAAATCAGTACCTGTACCTATCCATGCAAAAGATATTAAACTTGGTACATTATCCGGTATCTTAAGACAATCTGGATTAACTAAAAAAGAACTTGAAAAGTGGCTTGGTAGATAACTAAGCCACACGAAAGGAGTATAGAATGAAAAATATTAAATTAACAGCAATTTATTACCCACAGGCAGACGGAGGCTATACAGCAATATGTCCTGAAATAGGATTGACTACTCAGGGAGAAAGTTTAGACGAAGCTGGGATGATGTTAAAAGAACTTGTGGATGATTATTTTACTAATGATAATACTATGGATGTGGATGATTATATCTTAGGGTATAATACAGGTCATAAAATTATCACAGAGTTAGATTATGAAGTTACAACAGCAAATTGATGAAATACTAAAAGAAAAAGGCATATCAAGATATCAGCTATCTAAAGACACAGGAATTAATGAAAGTCAGATTAGTAGGTTTTTTAGAGAAAAGGTAAACTTATCCCTTGAGAATATACTTATGATAGTGGAGTATCTTGAATGTGATTTACAGTTAGTCCCTAAAAATAAATAATCCTCAGAAAGCACTTACAGAGATGTGAGTGTTTTTGTATTTGTAGAAATATATGGTATTTTGCAGAAAAATATGGTAATATATAATACAAATATTTTAGGGGGGCTATATATGTTTAAGAGTAAACGTGAAAAAGAAAATGAAAAATACATTAAGGAAACGTTTAACTTTGAGTATGACAAAGAAATTTTAATTTATAACTATCTTTGTAAGCGTAGATTAAGCAAAAAAGAATTGAAAAAATATAAAAAGTATTTTAAAACTAAGGAGCAGCTTATAAAAACTTATAAGGATTGGGAGAAATCTATAACTGATAAATATAGATGTTATAATAGTGATAGCCTAAACGAATTTATTAGATTTCTGAGATATATCACCTCAAGTAGTGATGTATTTAATAAAGTCTTTTATTCGTTTATGATACCTTTGGAAGTTGCATTTGTATCAGCATATTTAGCAAACACAATGGTGGTATTTGACAAAAGTAATTTACTAATTATGTTGATTGAAGCATTATTGTTAGTTTTATTATTTATAGTGTTTTTTACTTGGGTAACTTTTAAAACGTTTAATATGTCTAATAGGTCAAAATTTAAAGAAGATTTTTATAATGACTACATAGAGGTTATTAATAAAATAATCAAAGACAAAGCATCTTCATAAGAGGGCGCCATTTTAATGTAGAAAAAGGTGATTTTAATTGTTAGAGATAAATAAAATATACAACATGAGTTGTTTAGATGGAATTAAAAAGATAGAACCTAATAGCCTCCAAAAATTATAAGCATGTTATTGGGAAAGTGAGGAATCAATTTATTTTATGAGTTATAGAGTTGAACAAAATATTAAAGGAACTATTTATGTGTATGAGGCAACATCTTATTGGTATAAAGAAAAGAAAAAAGCGTGCCAAAAGCGCAAAATAATTGGAAAAAGAGATAAAGTAACAGGAGAATTGATATTAAATAATCCTACAGCTGAACTGAATGAAAATATTTGTTGTGAGGATATCAAACCATTTTCTAAAA
>JAVBPB010000079.1:0-62442 GCA_031549965.1 Mobilisporobacter sp.
AATAACTTGTCATTTCCGTTTACTGTTTTTGGTTTAGACTTATTCAGTCTGTTCGTTTTGAAAATCTTTTAGAATTTTCAGGGTTGTTTCACTGTTTAGTTATCAATGTTCATTTTGTGTTTGTCGACTTGTTTCGTCAGCAACTTTTATAGTCTAACACACTTTTTGAAGCTTGTCAACTATTATTTTAAACTTTTTTATTTTTTAAAATAATAACGGAGAAGGAGGGATTTGAACCCTCGCACCGCGCAAACGATCTACACCCTTAGCAGGGGCGCCTCTTCAGCCACTTGAGTACTTCTCCAGCTCTGAACTTATAAAGTTCAATATTCAATTTCATTAGTGCAAGAATTATTTTATCAAATTATATTTAATATGTCAATACCTTTTTTAATTTTTTTTTAAAATTAAATTTACACTTATATTATTGCCAGAAATCAATGTATTATAACATCTTTTTTAAATAATTATTTAAATTATAATATCTTACATCCCTTCATTAATATTTTAAATGTAATACTTTAATGTTATTATTATATTTTATATCTATCAACTGACAATTCATATAAATTATTACCCATACAATCAATCGCAACTATAACCGGAAAATCACAAACAACTAATTCCCATACAGCCTCAGTTCCCAAATCGTCATAAGCAATTACTTTAGAACTTGTTATCCTTTTAGATAAATAAGCCCCTGCACCACCTATTGCTACAAAATATATAGCACAATTTTTTCTAATAGATTCAATAACATCTTTTGAACGTCTACCTTTGCCTATCATAGCTTTTAATCCACTATCTAATATTAACGGAGTATATTTATCCATGCGACTACTTGTGGTTGGTCCAGCAGATCCAATGACCTGATTTTCCTTTGCTGGAGTTGGTCCTAAATAGTATATAATATTATTCTCTAAATTAAATGGTAAATCATCTCCATTCATAATATTATCATACATCCTTTTATGTGCTGCATCTCTTGCAGAATAAATTGTACCTGATAGGAATACACAATCTCCAATTTTTAATTTCTTAATATCGTCAGTATCAAATGGTATATTTAATTTAATATCCAAATTATTTCCTCTTTTCACATAAATTATTATAGTTAAATTACTCTCTTAGCATGTCTATTTACATGGCAACATAAATTAACTGCTACAGGTAATCCTGCAATATGAGTTGGATAAGTTTCAATATTAACAGCCAGTGCCGTAATTCTCCCACCTAATCCTGCCGGCCCAATTCCTAGTTTATTAATTTCATCTAACAATTCTTTTTCTAAATGCCTAACATACTCCTTATCTGATATTTCTCCTTCTTCTCTAGTTAAAGCATGTTTTGCCATAATTGCACACTTTTCAAAGTCTCCTCCAATTCCAACCCCAACCACCACAGGAGGGCAAGCATTTGGCCCTGCTTCTTTAACAGTCTGAATCACTGCTTCTTTAACACCTAAAATTCCATCAGAAGGTTTGAGCATAAATATCTTACTCATATTTTCACTACCAAATCCTTTAGGAGTAAATGTTAATATCACCTTGTCTCCCTTAACCATCCTATAATGAATAATTGCTGGTGTATTATCTTTAGTATTATCCCTAAAAATAGGATCACTAACAACAGAATTTCTAAGATACCCTTCTTTATACCCTCTTCTAACACCTTCGTTAATGTATTCTTCAATATCTCCATCCACAATATGTACATCCTGACCAATTTCAACAAATAACACAGCCATTCCTGTATCTTGACATATAGGTATACTATCATTTTTAGCAATTTCAATATTTTCAACCAATTGTCCTAAAATCTTTTTTCCAAGTTCAGATTCTTCAAATACAATTGATTCCCTAATAGATTTTTCCATATCATGTGATAAATTATAATTAGTATCTATACACATTTCTTTTACATGATTCATAATTAAATTTGCTGATACCTCTCTCATTTTACCTCCAAAATAATTTATTTAATTAACAAAACAAATTAAACATATAAATTTAATAACAAATTATCCAAATTCCATTAGTACGCATCTTTGTCTCAAAAAAATAAATCTCCCCAAGATGATAATATTTACTGTGAAAATGCATTAAGTGCTATGGAAATGAGACTATGGTTTTTTCATAGGCTCATTGGAATATTTGCACTTCTGTCTTTTCACAGTAAATGTATCATCTTGGGGAGTAGAAAGACTAAAAGGCAAAGTGTCACTTTCAAAAAAAACTAAACCTCAGTCATCCCATCTTCAAGTTCCTCTTCAAGCTGCTTTAATAATTCCTCTTCAGTAGTAGTTTCAGAACCTTCTCTTACTTTAGTAAAACTTGCCACAGTAATATCATTTTCTAAGTCCATATTAATTAACTTGACCCCTGAAGTGATTCTTCCAAGATCAGATATATCTTTAACCATTAATCTAATAATAATACCTTCAGTTGTAATAATCATTATTTCATTATCATCATTAACCGATTTTACACCTATAACATTACCTGTTTTACTAGTTATCTTATAGCATTTAACACCTTTTCCACCTCTTCTTTGAATGGTAAATTCTTCAAGATCAGTTCTCTTACCCATTCCAAATTCAGAAATTATAAGGAGAGAATCTCCTTGAGTATTAAGCTGCATTCCAACTATTTCATCACCTTCAGAAATATTCATACCAATTACACCCATTGAAGATCTACCTGTTGGTCTTACATCAGTTTCATGAAATCTGATACATTGACCTTGTTTTGTAACAAGTATAATTTCTTTTTTGTTATTGGTTGATTTAACTTCGATCAGATCATCATCTTCTCTTAGATTAATCGCTTGAAGACCCGTTTTTCTTATATTTTCATATTCCATAATAGAAGTTTTCTTAACCATACCTTGTTTTGTAGCCATAAATAAAAATCTATCTTCATTGTATTCTTTAATTGGAATTATTGCTGTTATTCTTTCGTTTGGAAGTAATTGTAAAATATTAATTATTGCTGTCCCTCTTGCTGTTCTTGAAGATTCAGGTATTTCATATGCCTTTAATCTATATACCCTTCCTTTATTAGTAAAGAACATTATATAGTGATGGGTTGTTGTCATTAGAAGATCTTCAATAAAATCTTCTTCTATTGTCTGCATACCTTTAATTCCTTTACCACCACGATTTTGACTCTTAAAGTTATCTATTGTCATTCTCTTTATGTAGCCTAATCTGGTCATAGCAATAACAGTATTTTCTCTTTTAATTAAATCTTCAACTGAAATATCATCTTCATCAAAACTAATTGAAGTTCTTCTTTCATCTCCGAATTTTTCTCTGATAATTAATATTTCTTCTCTGATTACTGAAAGTAATTTTTTCTCATCAGCTAAAATTGCTTTTAATTCATCAATTAAGGCTCTTAATTCTCTTAATTCATTTTCAAGCCTTTCTCTTTCTAAACCTGTTAAAGAACGAAGTCTCATATCAACTATTGCTTGAGATTGAGCTTCTGATAAACTAAATCTTTCAATTAATCTTTCTTTAGCAATTTGAGTTGTTTTAGATGATCTGATTATACTTATAACTTCATCAATATTATCAAGGGCAATCATTAAACCTTCTAAAATATGAGCTCTTTCTTCTGCTTTATTTAATTCATATTTAGTTCTTCTGGTTACAACTTCCTTTTGATGATCTAAGTAATATAAAAGCATTTGCTCAAGATTAAGAATCATAGGTTCATTATTAACAAGAGCAAGCATTATAACTCCAAAAGTATCTTGTAGTTGTGTATGCTTAAATAATTGATTTAATACAACATTTGCATTTGCGTCTTTTTTAATTTCAATACAAACACGCATGCCTGTTCGGTCTGATTCATCTCTTAAATCTGATATACCTTCAATCTTTTTGTCTCTTACTAACTCTGCTATTTTTTCTATTAATCTGGCTTTATTAACCATATATGGCAGTTCAGTTACAACTATTCTTTGCTTATTACTTGACATTGGTTCGATATTAGTAACTGCTCTTACTTTTATTTTTCCTCTGCCTGTTCTATATGCTTCATTTATTCCTGAAGTACCTAATATAGTTGCTCCTGTTGGAAAATCCGGCCCTTTAACAATATTTAAAAGCTCGTCAATTTCAGTTTTTCTATTTTCAATAATATTATTATCTATAATTTTTACTACTGCATTAATTATTTCTTTTAAATTATGGGGTGGTATGTTAGTAGCCATTCCTACTGCTATGCCAGAAGTTCCATTTACTAATAAGTTAGGATATCTTGATGGTAATACAACTGGCTCTTTTTCTGTTTCGTCAAAGTTAGGAATAAAATCTACTGTATCTTTGTTAATATCGGATAATACTTCCATTGATATTTTACTAAGTCTTGCTTCTGTATAACGCATTGCAGCTGCACTATCACCATCTACAGAACCAAAGTTGCCATGTCCATCAATTAAAGGATACCTGGTTGAAAAATCCTGAGCTAGTTTAACTAAGGCATCATAAATTGATGAATCACCATGAGGGTGGTATTTACCCATAGTATCACCAACTATACGGGCACATTTACGATGTGGCTTATCTGGACCATTATTTAATTCTATCATTGCATATAGTATTCTTCTTTGAACTGGCTTTAGTCCATCTCTTACATCTGGTAAGGCTCTTGCTGCAATAACACTCATGGCATAATCAATGTATGAATTCTCCATTGTCTTTTTTAAATCCACTTCCTGAACCTTATCGAAGATATTATTTTCATCCATTTAAAATTACCTCCGTTATATATCTAAATTCTTTACATATTTTGCGTGAGTTTCAATAAATTCTCTTCTAGGCTCAACTTTATCACCCATTAATGTTGTAAATGTTAAATCAACTTCTGAAGATTCTTCTTCATCAATTGTTACTTTAAGTAAAATTCTTTTTTCAGGATCCATGGTTGTATCCCATAGCTGTTCTGCATCCATTTCCCCAAGACCTTTATAGCGTTGAATTTTATTATTGGTATCCCTGCCAATTTCTTTTATAATATTATTTAATTCATTATCGTTATATGCATACCATGCTTTTTTATTTTTTTCTACTTTGTAAAGAGGTGGCTGTGCAAGGTATACATGACCTCCTTTAATTAACTCCGGCATAAATCTATAAAAAAATGTTAATAAAAGAGTACTTATATGTGCACCATCTACATCCGCATCAGTCATTATAATTATTTTATGATATCTTAATTTTGATAAATCAAAATCTTCAGAAATACCTGTTCCAAATGCAGTGATCATTGCTTTTATTTCGTTATTTCCAAGAATTTTATCAAGTCTTGCTTTTTCAACATTTAAAATTTTGCCTCTTAAAGGAAGTATTGCTTGTGTTGCTCTTGATCTTGCAGTTTTTGCAGAACCTCCAGCAGAATCACCTTCAACAATATAAATTTCGCAATTTTCAGGGTTCTTATCTGAACAATCTGCTAATTTTCCAGGTAAACTCATACTTTCAAGTGCTGTTTTTCTTCTTGTTAAGTCTCTGGCTTTTCTGGCAGCATCTCTGGCTCTTTGAGCTAAAATTGATTTTTCACAAATAATTTTAGCTACTGATGGATTCTGCTCTAAAAAGTATGTAAGCTGTTCACTTACTACTCCATCAACTGCACTTCTTGCTTCACTGTTTCCAAGCTTTTGTTTTGTCTGACCTTCAAATTGAGGCTCAGGTATCTTTATACTAACTATTGCAGTTAATCCTTCTCTAATATCTTCTCCTGATAAATTAGTCTCATTATCTTTTAAAAGTTTATTTTTTCTGGCATAATCATTAAATGTTTTGGTTAAAGCATTCTTAAAACCAGCTAAATGAGTACCACCCTCAGGTGTTGTTATATTATTAACAAAACTGTAACATCCCTCCGTATATGAACTGTTATGCTGCATTGCAACCTCAACATATACATCATCTTTTTGACCTTCACAGTAAATTATTTTCTCATATGATGCGTCCTTATGTCTGTTAAGATATTCAACATATTCTTTTATACCGCCTTCATAATGAAATTCTCTAACTACTTCTTTTTCGTTTCTTTTATCAATTAAAATAATTTTTAAGTTTTTTGTAAGAAAAGCCATTTCTCTAAGCCTTTGTTTTAAAACATCAAAATCATAAATTGTTTCTTCAAATATTTGTTTATCTGGTAAGAAGGTTACTGTTGTACCAGTTTGGTCTGTATCTCCAATTTCCTTTAATTGATATACTACATTTCCTCTTTCATATCTTTGCTTGTACATCTTACCATCTCTATGAATAATTACTTCAAGCCATTCAGATAAGGCATTAACAACTGATGCACCAACTCCATGTAAACCTCCAGATACTTTATATCCTCCACCTCCGAATTTTCCTCCAGCATGAAGAATTGTAAATACTACTTCAACCGCAGGAATTCCAGCTTTTTCTTGTATACCAATTGGAATCCCTCTCCCGTTATCAATAACTGTTATTGAATTATCCTCATTAACTATAACTTTAATTGTATCACAGAATCCTGCAAGTGCTTCATCAATTGCATTATCAACAATTTCATATACCAAATGATGTAATCCTTTAGATGACGTACTTCCAATATACATACCTGGTCTTTTTCTAACTGCTTCTAAACCTTCTAAAATTTGTATCTGTTCTGCACCATAATCTTGACTCATTTAAATCCTCCTACACCCTGGTTACTTATTATTGTCCCATTTACAACATTATAGACTCTATTAACTTTAAATCTATTATTAATAAATTCTTCCAAACCTGTACAGCTAATAATTGTCTGCACATGATTTATACTATCAAGAAGATAATTTTGTCTACTACTATCAAGTTCAGACAAAACATCATCTAATAAAAGAATTGGGGTATCTTTTATAGTTTTTTTTACTAATTCAATTTCTGCAAGTTTTAAAGACAATGCAGAAGTTCTTTGTTGCCCTTGAGAACCATATTTTCTAATATCAATATCTTTTATATAAAAACATATATCATCCCTGTGTGGGCCAATATGTGTAGTTTTAAACTTAATATCTCTATCTCTGCTTTTTTCTAATTGAAGAGCAAATTCTTCTATTTCAACATTTTTCTCATAGCTTATAAATAATTCTTCTTTATTTCCAGTTAATCTTTTATGTATATCATATATGATTTCATTTAAATTATTGATAAAGTCTTCCCTGCATTTTATTATACGACTTCCATATTCAATAAGTTGATGATCCCATATACTAAGTGTATCCAATAAATCATGATTAAAACTTATTTGCTTTAGTAAATTATTTCTTTGGTTTATTATTTTATTGTAGTTAGATAGATCATTTAAATATAATCTATCTAACTGACATAATTCAAAGTCTATAAACTTTCTTCTTTCACTTGGACCATTTTTAATAATTGAAAGATCTTCCGGTGAAAAAAAAACAGTATTAATGAATCCTAATAATTCACTTGATTTTTTTATAGGAATACCATCAATTGCCACACCTTTAGTTTTATTCTTTTTAAGATGCATATCAATTTTATGTTCAATTTTATCTCGTTCAATAAATATTCTTATATGAGATTCATCATAATCAAAATTAATTATCTCTTTATCTTTACTTCCTCTATGGGATTTTGTTGTAGAGCAAACATAAATAGCTTCAAGTATATTGGTTTTCCCCTGAGCATTATCACCATATAAAATATTTGTTTCTTTATCAAATTCCATAGAAAGATCTTTATAATTTCTATAATTATTAAGTTCAAGAGATTTAATTATCATATTTACACCAACTATTTTACAATTTTTACCGATTCTTTATTATATTCTACAATATCACCGGCATATAGTTTTTTACCACGTTGATATTCTACTTCTCCATTAACCAAAACATGACCATCTAATATAACATTTTTTGCTTCTACTCCAGATGAAACCATACCGGTTGCTTTTAATACTTGACCAAGTTTTATAAATTCTTCTCTTAATTTTATTTCCTGCATATACTCTCCTTTTGTTGAAATTAATTATTTACATTAAAATTAATTGGCAAAATTAAATATATATATGATTCTTTACTATCTTTAATTAAACACGGAGCTTTAGGATTAAACAAATAAATATCTATAGTTTCATCATCAATTACTCTTAAAGCATCTACTAAAAATTTTGGATTAAAAGCAATTAAAATATCTTTACCATCTTTTACAATATCAATATCTTCATTCATAGAACCAATTATTGAATTAATTTTTAGTTCCATCAAATCATCTTTTATTTGGATAACTATTGGTTTTTTATCTGATTCCCTAACTAATAAAGAGGCTCTTTCTATACAATTTAAAAATTCCTTTTTATTAATGCTAACTTTTGTTTCGTAATCATTTGAAAACATTTGGTTTATTTTATAATATTCTCCTTCAATAACTCTTGAAACTACAATGGTACTATCAAATTCAAAAATTATATGTTTATCAGAAAAAGAGATGTTTACAATATCAGAATTTTCTCCCGATAATATTTTACTTATTTCACTTAAAGCTTTACCGGGTACTATTGATTTTATTTGATCGTAGCTTTGATTAAGTTCAATTTTTCTAATGGATATTCTGTGCCCATCAAGTGAAATTACTGTTAATGTATTATCCTTTATATCAAATAACTCTCCAGTCATTATTTTATTACTATCACTATCTCCAATAGAGAAAACTGTTTGTCTAATTACCTCTTTTAAGGTAAACTGTGATATTTCTATAGAATTTACCTTGTTTAATTCAGGCAAATAAGGAAAAGTTTCTCCTGACTGACCAGAAATATTAAATTTAGCCTTTTCGCAGGTAATGAATGCACTTAAATTACTATCAGTTTTAATATTTACATCACTATCAGGTAATTTTCTCACTATTTCAGAAAAAACTTTAGCTTCAAGTGCTATGATTCCCTCTTCTATAATAGTACCTTCTAAAATAGTTTCTATGCCTAAATCTGTATCGTTAGATATAAATTTAATCTTATCTGTTACATGTATTACAATACATTCTAATATTTGCATAGTTGTTTTATTCGATACAGCTTTTAAAACAATATTAACAGCATTAAGCAGATTGGATTTAGAACATGTTATGTTCATAGTTGTGTATAACTCCTTTCGGGTCTTTTTTATATAAAAATAATAGTATAATTTAGTAGTAGTAGTAGTAGGGGGTGTTAATAAGTTGATAAGTGCCTCAAAGCCTTACTGCGTATGAATTTGAGCTATCTAACAAGTATGTTGATAACTATCATAATTATTGTGAATAAATTGAGAGTTATTCACATGTAAAATAATTACAAATAATTATCAACATTATATAAACAAGTATAAACAGCTTATCAACCTAATATAAACAGATTATCAACATTGTATGATTCCTATTAATTCTAAATTTTGATTATCCAAATAATTATTGAGGTGTTAATTTTTTAGTGATAATCTCAATAGTATTTTGTAGGGATATATCATTATGCAGTTGCTTTTCTATTTTATCAATGCCATGCAGTATAGTTGTATGATCCCTTTTTCCTAATAGTTGTCCAATATTTGATAGAGGAGTATTAACTATCTTACGGCATAGATACATTGCAATTTGTCTAGGGTAAACGATGTTTTTACTTCTATTTTGAGATATAATATCATTAGCTGTTATAGAAAAATGATCTGCTACTGTATTTATAATAAGTATTGGTGTTATTTCCTGATTTGCGTCTTGAGATATCATATCTTTAAGTGCTTCTTCTGCTACATTAACATCAAGTATCCTGTTTTTTAATGTGGAAAATGCTGCTACTTTGTTTAAAGCACCTTCTAATTCTCTAATGTTTGATTTAATATTGTTGGCAATATATTTAAGTACTTCGTTATCTATATTTAAACCATCCATTTCTTCTTTTTTCTTTAATATAGCCATACGTGTTTCATAATCAGGAGATTGAATGTCAACTGTAAGTCCCCATTCAAACCTTGATCTTAACCTATCTTCTAAAGTTTCAATATCTTTAGGTGGCTTATCACTTGATATAATTATTTGTTTTTTTGATTCGTGTAAAGTGTTAAAGGTATGGAAAAATTCTTCCTGAGTACCTTGCTTTCCTATTATGAATTGAATATCATCAATTAAAAGAACATCAATGTTACGATATTTTTCTCTAAATTCTTTTGTTGAAAGGCTTTCATTACGGATTGATTCAATAAGTTCTGTAGTAAAAACTTCAGAAGTTACATATAATACTTTAGAACTTGGATTTCTTTGTAATATAAAATGTGCAATTGAATGCATTAAGTGAGTTTTACCAAGTCCAGCTCCTCCATATATGTAAAGCGGGTTATAAACTTCCGCAGGGGATTCAGCTACAGCTAAAGAAGCAGCATGAGCTAAATTGTTATTAGAACCAACAACAAATGTATCAAATGTATACTTAACATTTAATCCATTATTTGATATTTTCTTCTTTGGAGGAAGAACGCTCTTTTTTTCAATAGCTTTTTGTGCCTGAGTAGATGAAATAAATTCAAGTTCCAAATCTATATCACTATTGATTGTTTCCTCAATCGCAACTTTAAGTGGAGCACCATATTTTTTCTTTATAAAATCAATTCCAAGTTGCTGTTCTTCATTGACCAAAAGAATTACCAAATTACCTTCAACATCATATATTTCTAAAGGTTTTAACCATGTTTTAAATGATACCTCAGAAACATCATGTTCTTTTTTTAAAGAATCCAAAATACGTTCCCAATTTTCTTGAATTATGTTTTTCATCATAATCCCCCTAATTATAATTTTGCATGTAACTATATCTTATACTAAAATTAGTAAATTATCAATGAAAAAAAAATTTTATTTTTATAATTTGGGGATAATGTGGAAAAAATATGTGGAAAAAGTTGAAAAACGAACAAAAAAAATGTGTTATCCACAAAAAAATACATACTTACACACATTATGTTAATAACTTTATAAAATTTATCCACAAATTAATTTATTGGAAAATAAAATAAATTTATCCAAACTTTAACTTATACAAAAGTTAGTCACATTGTTATCCACAAGTTATCAACAATTTGTGGATAACTTTATGTTAATTAAATTTTTTGTGGATACTTTGGCATTTTTTTAATTGGTATAGACAAAATTAATTAATATTGATATTATATAGTTATTGTATGTGTTTTTTGTTGAGAAGTGATGCTTTGCCTTAAAAAACTGAATTAAAGTCAAAAGACTAATAAGGAGAACACTATGGGACAAATAGTAGATTTAAAATGCAAAAAATGCCATAAAGAATATAATGCAAAATTGGGCATAGGACTACTACATTTTAATATAAACAATATAAGTAAATCTTTTAGTAAAGATGTTGAAGATAAAATTATGGATATTGCAAAAAATCATAAATTAGAAGATTATTTATTTAATAATGTTTTGATCAAATGTGATAAATGTAAAAAAATCTATTCTAAGCCGTATATAAAGATTAAGTATGATAAAGATAGGGTTTTTGAATATGGTAGTGAATGTACTTATTGTGGTGTGAAAGGTAAGATTTTAGATATTAGTAAGAAAGAGGATTTAATCTGTTTTGATTGTAAGAATTTATTTGATGTTCAAATTGTTGGTATTTGGGATTAATTTTTTATGGGATGATGGTTTTGTGATAATGGAACATAATATTTCTTTAAATTAATAAATTAAAAATGCATTTTATCCATATAATCATTAAATGTAAGTAAATATTACTTGACGTAGTGAAAGTTAGATTATATAATAGATATGATATTTTTTAAAATAGAATAAATATGCTTACCATAAATATTGGTATATTAAAAGGAGGTGTTTAATAATGAAAATGACATTTCAGCCTAAAAAAAGATCAAGATCTAAAGTCCATGGATTTAGAGCAAGAATGAGTACAGCTAATGGAAGAAAAGTTTTATCAAAAAGAAGAGCTAAGGGCAGACATCAATTATCAGCATAATAAAAATTTGGAAATCGAATAAGTTTAGCGTAAAAAAACAATGTTTTTTTGTGCTAACTTTATGATTTCATTTTGATTTATAATTTAACTTAGGAGATTTTGAAATTGTCAGAATCATTAAAAAATAATGAGCAATTTAAAAATGTTTATACTAATGGTAAATCCTTTGCAAATAAATATTTGATTATGTATTTACTTGAGAACAATTTACAGTTTAATAGATTAGGTATTTCGGTTAGCAAAAAGGTTGGAAATAGTGTAGTTAGGCATAGGGTTACCAGATTAATAAGAGAAAGTTTTAGACTAAATAATCATAAATTAAAAGTTGGATATGATATAGTAATAGTTGCGAGAGTTTTATCCAAAGATAAGAAATATAATGATATTGGCAGTGCTTTTATACATTTATGCAAAATTCATAAAATTTTATTATAAAATTAAAGAGATGATTAAAATGAGTAGATTAATAAGAAGGATATTGATATTTTTAATAAAAATATATAGAAAATATATTTCACCATTAAAATTAAGATCTTCCTGCATCTATACTCCAACTTGTTCTTTATATGCAATACAAGCTTTAGAAAAATATGGTATAATAAAGGGATTATACTTAACAATAAAGAGAATATTAAGATGCCATCCTTTTGCTAAGGGTGGATATGATCCTGTTCCATAATTTAAGGAGGATAATAATTTGTTTGATATTTTATTAACAAAAAGTAATAATTTTATATTAGGGCCTGTTTCGGCGGTTTTAGGTGAAATATTAAATTTACTTTATAATTTTTTAGGTAATTTTGGTATAGTTAACATAGGTATTACAATAATACTATTTAATTTTGTTGTTAAGTCATTAATGATACCATTAACTCTTAAACAACAAAAATTTTCAAAATTGTCATCAAAGATGAACCCTGAATTAACAAAGATAACAAGTAAGTATAAAAATAAAAAGGATGACGTTTCCTTAAGAAAACAACAAGAAGAAACACAGGCTGTATATGCAAAGTATGGAGCATCTCCAACTGCGGGATGTTTACCTCTTTTAATTCAATTTCCAATTATGATAGCATTATATCAGATTATATATAAGATACCTGCATATGTGGATTCTATTAAAAATACTTACTTAAATATAGTTAATGAGATTATTAAAGTTAATGGATATAGTACAGTTTTAGAAGAGTTTGCTACTGAAAAAAGAATTAATGTAGATAAACTTAATCTAATAGGTGAGAATTTTAATTCTGATCATATTATTGATATAATTTCAAAATTTGCATCTTCTGATTGGAGTATTTTGATCGAGAAACTTAATAACTTACAAAATATTCCTGATTTGCAGAATGTTATTAATTCAAATGTTGAAGTTATTAACAGGACTAATATGTTTTTTGGCGGTATTAATATAGCAGATGCACCAGGATTTTTATTTCCTGGAATTATAATACCTATATTAGCTGGTTTAACTCAGTATATCAGTACTAAGATGATAAGTACTAATAATACAATGGATGCTACTAATCCAATGGCTCAGTCACTTAAAACGATGAATGTTATTATGCCATTTATGTCAGCATTCTTTTGTTTAACACTTCCAGCAGGTATTGGTTTATACTGGATTTCAAGTAGTGTATTTACAATTGTACAGCAATTCTTTGTAAATAAACATTTAGACAAAATTGATATGGAACAGCTTATTGAGAAGAATGTAGAAAAGAGAAAGAAAAAATTAGAAAAAATGGGAATTGATCCTAATAAACCATTACCAAAACCAGATTATACTGATAGACTATCTAAGAACAGACCTAATGCTACAGTTAATCAAAGTACTAAGTCTATATCTGAAAAAGCAAAGATGAGTACAAAGAAAGATGATGATTATATTAATAATCAAAATTCTAACACTGATGATAGTAAGAATATCGATAATGGAAATGATTCTAATAATGGTAAACCGGGAAGTGTAGCATATTATGCTAATTTACTTAAGAACAAGAATTATGATAAGGGGGATAAATAGCTATGGATTTTGTAGAATTTTCAGGTAAGACTGTAGACGATGCTTTATGCGAGGCATTAATTAAATTACAAACTACAAGTGAAAATATTGAGTATGAAATAATTGAAAAAGGCAGTGCTGGGTTTTTAGGGTTTAATAGTAAATTAGCTAAGATACGAGCGAAGAAGAAATTTAATATTGAAGATGCTATTATAGAGTTTTTAGAGAAAATATTTGTAGCTATGAAAATTACAGTTAAAATTGATCTTAAATATAACAAGGAAGACGGTATAGTTGATATCGATTTAAGCGGAGATGAGATGGGTGTTTTAATTGGAAAACGTGGACAGACATTAGATTCTTTACAATATTTAACTAGTTTAGTAGCTAACAAAGAAAGTGATAAATATTTAAAAGTTAAAATGGATACTGAAAACTATAGGGAAAGAAGAAAAGAGACTTTAGAAAACTTAGCAAAAAATATAGCATATAAAGTTAAGAGAACTAAAAAGTCAGTTTCATTAGAACCTATGAATCCATATGAAAGAAGAGTAATTCATTCGGTTCTTCAAAATGATAAATATGTTGAAACTCATAGTGAAGGTGAAGAACCATACAGAAGAGTTGTAGTGTCTATTAAAAAACATAATTATAATAAAAATAATAATTATAGAAATAGCAATTATAATAATAATAAGTAACTATTACAGCCGATAGATAATTTTCTGTCGGCTTTATAAATACTTGACTTATTTTTTTGGCTGACATTTAATACCAATTTAGAAATTAGGTTTAAAATATTAGTACTTAAATTAAAATGGAGATGAATTTTATGAATAGGGATACAATAGCTGCTATAACAACAGCTATGAGTAATGCCGGAATTGGAATTATTAGAATTAGTGGAGATAATGCTCTTAATATTATAGATAAAATATATAGATCGAAAAACGGAAATAAAATTATATCGAAACAAAAATCACACACAATTCATTATGGCTATATATTTGATAATAATACTGTTATTGATGAAGTTATTATTTTAATTATGAAAGCACCGAATTCCTATACAGTTGAAGATGTAATTGAAATTAATTGCCATGGTGGTGTGGTTGTAATGAAGAAGATATTGGAGTTAATATTAAAGAAAGGTGCAAGGTGTGCAGAGCCGGGAGAATTTACAAAAAGGGCTTTTTTAAATGGAAGAATAGATCTTTCACAAGCAGAAGCAGTAATTGATATTATTAATTCCAAAAATGATTTTGCATTAAGAAGTTCAATAAATCAATTAAAGGGAAGTATATTAAATAAGATTAAGGAGTTAAGAAAAATAATTATAACTGATATTGCATTTATAGAAGCATCCTTAGATGATCCTGAACATATTGATTTAGATGATTTTTCAGATAGATTACTTATTAATATTAATAAGATTAACGATGAACTTAATATATTACTATCATCAGTTGATAATGGAAGGTTATTAAAAGAAGGAATTAAAACAGTTATTATAGGCAAACCCAATGTCGGGAAGTCTTCCTTACTTAATATATTAGTCGGCGAAGACAGAGCAATCGTTACTGATATACCAGGAACAACAAGAGACAGTTTAGAAGAAACCATTAATATAAATGGAATTTTGTTAAATATAATTGACACAGCAGGTATTAGAAATACTGAAGACATAGTTGAAAAAATAGGTGTAGAAAGATCTATTAAATATATTGATAATGCAGATTTAATATTGTATGTAGTTGATGCCTCAGTAAATTTGGATGAAAATGATGAAAATATAATAAAATTAATTAAGGATAAAAAATCAATAGTTTTATTAAATAAATCTGATCTTAAAATGATATTAAGCAGTGAATCTTTAGAAAGTATGATAGGAAAGTCAGTTGTTAATATTTCTGCAAAAGAGAATTTAGGATTTGAAAGGTTATATGAAGTAATAAAAGAAATGTTTTTCAGTGGAAATTTAGATTTTAATAATGAGGTTTTAATTACTAATATCAGGCATAAAGAATCGATTATAGAAACAATTAAAAGTATAAATCAGGTTAAAGAAAGTATAATAAATCAAATGCCAGAAGATTTTTATTCAATAGATTTAATGAATGCCTACGTGGAGCTTGGCAAAATTATTGGTGAATCTTTAGAGGAAGATTTAATTGATAAAATCTTTAGTGAGTTTTGTATGGGAAAATAAATTGGAGGAATTGTAATGACTCATATATTTGAAGAATATGATGTAGTTATAGTGGGATCAGGACATGCAGGTTGTGAAGCAGCTCTTTCTTGTGCTAGACTTTCATTAAAGACTATAATGTTTACAGTTAGTTTGGATAGTATAGCACTTATGGCATGTAACCCTAACATTGGAGGAAGTTCTAAGGGACATTTGGTTAAAGAAATTGATGCCCTAGGTGGAGAGATGGGAAAGGTAATAGATAAAACATTTATCCAATCAAAGATGCTTAATAAGTCAAAGGGGCCGGCAGTTCATTCACTTCGTGCACAAGCTGATAAGCAAGAATATACTAAGGAAATGCGAAAAAGAATAGAGAATACACAAAATCTTACATTAAAGCAAGCTGAAGTATGTGAAATATTAGTAAAAGATCAAAAAATATTAGGTGTTAAATTATATTCAGGAGCAGTATATTATACCAAGGCAGTTATTCTTTGTACAGGAACTTACTTAAAGCCAAGATGTATTTATGGTGATGTAAGTACATATACAGGACCAAATGGATTAATGCCTGCAAATCATCTTTCCGAGTCGTTAAAAAACCTTGGAATTGAGATTTATCGTTTTAAAACTGGTACCCCAGCAAGGATTGATAAAAGATCTATAGACTTTTCAAAAATGGAGGAACAGTTTGGTGATGAAATCGTGGTACCTTTTTCCTTTTCAACTGATCCTAAAGATGTACAGATCGATCAGGTATCTTGCTGGTTAACATATACCAATGAAGAAACTCATAATATTATTAGAGAAAACATTGATCGATCACCTCTATATTCAGGTGAAATTGAAGGTACAGGTCCAAGATATTGTCCTTCTATTGAAGATAAGGTAGTTAAATTTGCTGATAAAAATAGACATCAGGTATTTATTGAACCAGAGGGAAATTATACTAATGAGATGTATATAGCTGGTATGTCAAGCTCTCTTCCTGAAGATGTTCAATATAAGATGTATAGATCAGTTAAGGGTCTTGAGAATGCTAATATAGTTAGAAATGCATATGCTATAGAATATGATTGTATAAATCCAATGCAGCTTAATCCAACTTTAGAGTTTAAGTCAATAGAAGGTTTATATAGTGCAGGTCAAATTAATTGCAGCTCGGGTTATGAAGAGGCGGCAGCTCAGGGACTTATAGCAGGAATCAATGCCAGTATGAAAATACTTTCTAAGGATCAGATAGTACTTGATCGATCAGAATCATATATAGGGGTATTAATAGATGATTTGGTAACCAAAGAAACTAAAGAACCTTATCGTATGATGACTTCAAGAGCAGAATATAGGTTATTATTAAGGCAAGATAATGCTGATTTAAGATTAACTAAGATAGGTTATCAGGTTGGTCTTATTAATGAAGATACTTATAATAAAGTAGTTGAAAAACAGATATTAGTAGAAAATGAAATACAAAGACTTGATAAGACAAATATAGGTGCTAATAAAGAAGTTCAGTTATTGTTAGAAAGGCATAATAGCTCTGAATTAAAAACAGGAACTAATATGAAAGAGCTTATAAGAAGACCAGAATTATCTTATGAAATACTAGAATCAATTGATAAGGATAGAAAGCCTTTACCTGAGGATGTTATAGAGCAGGTAAATATTAATATAAAATATGAAGGATATATTGATAGACAATTAAAGCAGGTTGAACAATTTAAAAAACTTGAGAATAAAAAATTATCAAAGGATTTAGATTATTCAACAATATATGGTTTAAGAATCGAAGCTAGACAAAAATTAAATCAAATAAAGCCATTATCAATTGGACAGGCATCAAGAATATCTGGAGTAACTCCGGCGGATATTTCCGTATTATTAGTTTCATTAGGTATGAATTAATTTTGAAAGGTTAATGTAGATGAATGATTTAAGTTTATTTATTAAGGGGTTAGAAGAGTTAGAAATTAAGCTTTCTGATGAACAAATTAATCAATTTATTAATTATTACGATTTGCTTATTGAATGGAATAAGGTAATGAATCTAACTGCCATAACAGATTTTAATGAAGTTATTAATAAACATTTTTTAGATAGTTTACTTCTAAAAAGAGAGATTAATATGTCAAATAATTTATCATTAATTGATGTAGGTACAGGTGCAGGGTTTCCAGGAATTCCATTAAAAATTGCTTTTCCAAACATAGAAGTTGTATTGTTAGACTCGCTAAATAAAAGGATTAGTTTTTTAAATGAAGTAATTGATGAATTAGAATTAAAAAGAATTAAAACAATACATGGCAGGGCTGAAGACTACGGAAGAGATCCTTTATACAGGGAGAATTTTGATTTATGTGTTTCAAGGGCAGTATCTAATTTAGTGTCTTTATCTGAGTATTGTATTCCATTCATAAAGACAGGTGGTAAGTTTATTTCCTATAAGTCAGAAAGTGTAGACAGCGAATTAAATGATTCAAAAAAAGCAATTGAATTATTAGGTGGTCAATTGATAAAAAAATCAGTAATAAGACTACCTAATACAGACATAGACAGAGCTTTTATAATTATAGAAAAAACAAAATCTACTCCAAAAAGGTATCCAAGAAAGGCTGGAACCCCAACTAAAGAACCAATTTTAAATAAGGAGAAATAATATGATCCAAGGAAAATATTTATTAATAGGCAGTGATATATCTGAATGTCTAAATATTAGAAGTGAAGTTTTTGTTAATGAACAAGGAGTATCAAAGGATATAGAGTACGATGAACTTGATAGTCAAGCAATTCATGGATTGGTCGAAGACAATGGAAGATATGTAGCTACAGGAAGAATTATAAAATATGGTGATAATATCTTTAAATTAGGTAGGGTAGCTGTTCTAAAAGAAGAAAGAGGTAAAGGCTTTGGTGATTTTGTAGTGCGTATGTTGTGTGATAAAGCTTTTATCCTTGGTGCAAAGGAGATAGTAGCAGGTGTTCAACTGCATGCAGTTGAATTTTATGAAAAAATAGGTTTTGTAAAATTTGGTGAAGAATTTTATGAAGCCAACATAAAGCATATAATGATGAAATTGACACAGGAAGATATATGTAAGAAATGTCAAAGGTAGAATTTTAAGAAGTATGGTATAAATGGTTTATGAGTAAAAATCCCATATAATATGAATGTGTTTTGAAATTCGCATTATATGGGATTTTTGTATCTAAATATAATTACAAAGTAAAATGTATAGTTTTAATATTAATCGAAAAACATATCTAAGATTTCTAAAACATATTCAGGTTTTTCTAAATGTGGAAGATGTTTAGTATTTTTAATAATGGCAGTTTCTATTGAAGAATTAATGTCAAGATAATCTTTGATAATTATATCCCTATTGATTTGGTGCTCTCCGTTTAATATGAAAATACTATTATTTAATTCTGAAAGTGAATGAGTAATGGTTATATTAGTGTAGTGGCTTTTAATGCTTGAATATAAAAATTTTGAGCTACTTCCTTTTAGATGTGCCGCTTCATAATATGCTTTTATAATCTTTTTTCTAACATTATAAATATTGTAAAAAGATTTTTCGGTTAATGTCTGTTTTATATTGTTTTTACTAAATGCTATATTATATATAGTAGTTCCAATTATAGGTAGTTCTATTATCCATTTATATATCTTATGCCTATATTTAGGATATTTTTTTAAATCGGAAAAACTTTGAGGGTTAATTAATAAAATTTTATTAATTAGTTGATCATCATTATGGCATGTCATAATCACGGCGGAAGATATGTCTCCACTTGTAACAATATCAGTTTTTTGCTTAATTACATGTTTTATGAAATCAGATATTAATTGTACATATAAAAAGTTAGTATAAGTTAATTTAGGCTTGTCAGATCGACCGCATCCCAGTAAATCAATTGTATAAACTGTATGGTTTTTGGATAATTCAGATGTGACTTGACTCCATTCAAAAGCTGAGCTTGTACTATTTAAATCATGAATAAGAAGTATTGGATTACCATTACCCTGCTTAGTATAAAAAATATTTCCAAATCTCCATCCATAATAGTATCCGTTATTATGATATAAAACTTCTCCTATGCTGGCAACAAAAAATACTAATTTATTTATTAGATAAGTTATTAATAATGATAGTGTTGTAAAGATAATAGCCAGCGAAATTTTTTTATTAGATTTCATATTATTCTCCTCTCTTATATATATTTAATTGCATAAATATATTATATTCCAATTTTTACATACTTACAAACTATTTTTTATTAATTTTTAATAAAGTTACGAGTTAATATTGCATATTTAATGTTAAAATTCCAAATATTGATATTATTTTTAAAAAAAAATAATAAATGTTATTTTTTTCTTTTAATTCATCCTAATATAGTGTATTATATAGAGAGGAGGATTTATTATGAATGCGAAAGACAGGTTTAATAACTTAAGTTATTTAGAAAATAATTTAGATACTATATATAGTAATTTGAATGATTATTTAAATGAATTGAAATTGAAAAAAATTGAGTATGATAATAAATTAGCTTTAATTGAAGTTAGAATTACTGAATTAAATAATTTATCAATGTTAGCCACTGAAGAAGATGAGAATCTCAAATATTTTACTCCTATATTAAAAAATAATAATGGAATAAATGCTTCAGCTAACGAATTAAAAATTGAAAAGGATAATCTTATTAAAGATAAAAAATTAAATGAAGAATTAATAAATGAGATTATGTCGAAAATCTATGAAAATAGTAATATTATAGATATTTTAACAAATATTAGGTTGACTAAAGAACAAAAAGATGATAATTTAGTAAGTATGGATGAGACTTTTTTTTCATTAGATGATTTAAAGGCAAGTTCTGATGGACTAAAAATATTAGAAGCTCAAGAATTGGAAAGGAAACGTATTGCTAGAGATTTACATGATTCTACGGTACAAAATTTAACTAATCTTGCCCATAAGACTGAATTGTGTACAAAACTTATTGATTTGGATTCTATAAGAGCTAAACTAGAACTGCAAACTATGATTAATACAATTAAAACTACAATTAATGATATGAGATCTATTATTTTTAATCTAAGACCAATGTCTTTAGATGATTTGGGCTTATTATCAACGGTGGAGCGATATATTAATGAAATATCAAAGAATGATATAAAAGTATCTTTGGAAAAAGTTAATAGTGAAATTGATTTGTTACCTGTGATGAATCTTACACTTTTTAGAATTATCCAAGAGGCTTGCAATAATATATTGAAGCATTCTAAGGCAAAACATATATATGTTAAAATTATTTATAATAATGATAGTATTGAATTATTTATAGTAGATGACGGAGTGGGATTTAATACTAATAAGAAAGTTACTAATAATTTATCAACTAATTTTGGTTTGTCTATGATGAGAGAGAGGGTATTTTTATTATCGGGAGAAATTGAAATAAAATCTGAGAAAGAAAAAGGTACGTCAATTCATATCAGAGTTCCAATTAAAACATCTTTATAAATGCGGAGGAAATAAAATGAACCCTATTAAAATTATTATTGTTGACGATCATTCAATGATCCGTGAGGGATTAAAGCAACTATTAGAATTAGAAGGTGATATTTCTGTAATTGGTGAAGCAAGTGACGGAATAGAGTGTTTAAAACTTTTAAAAAAGATTAATCCAGATGTGATTTTACTTGATATAAATATGCCTAATATGAATGGATTGCAAGTTTTGGAAGCAATGAAAGAAAAAAATATTAATAATAAAGTACTTATTTTAACTATTCATAATGAAGTGGAATACTTATTGAAAGCAGTTGATATCGGAATTGATGGTTATGTACTTAAGGATTCTGAGTCTGCATTACTTAAGAGAGCAATAACAGCAGTCCATGAAGGTGAAATATATATTCAGCCAAGCTTAGCTCCTCTTTTAAAAGAGAAGATTATTAGCAGGGAAGAGACTTTAAGTGATATTGAAAATTTAACAAAGAGAGAAGTTGAAGTTTTAAAATTGTTATCTGAAGGTTTATTTAACAAAGAGATAGCATTTAAGTTAGAAATAAGTGAAAAGACAGTTAAAAATCATGTTTCAAATATTTTTAAGAAAATTTCGGTTTCTGATAGAACTCAAGCAGCTGTGTATGCCATAAAAAATAATATTGTTGATATTTTTTAGATTATATTAAGGTTGTAATAAAATTCTGTGAGAGATTTTATTACAACCTTTAATGTTTCACGTGAAACATTATTTTATAAATTAATGTTAAAAATGAAAGGAATGTTATAGATGAGTAGAATTATTGCAGTTGCTAATCAAAAAGGTGGGGTTGGCAAAACCACCACTTCTATAAATTTATCAGCTTGTCTGGCTGAGAAAGGTAAGAAAGTATTAACAATTGATATTGATCCACAGGGAAACACCACAAGTGGGCTTGGAATAGATAAAAATAGTTTGCAAAATACAGTATATGAACTTTTGCTAGGTGTGAGTAAAATAGAAGAATGCATCCAATATAATGTTATCGAAAATTTATCTGTATTACCATCGAATGTTAATTTGTCAGGTGCTGAGATAGAGTTGATAGGAGTTACTGAAAGAGAATACATACTTAAAAAGCAAATTGAAAAAATAAGAGACGAATACGATTTTGTTATTATTGATTGTCCTCCATCTTTAAGTACTCTTACAGTTAATGCTATGACTACTGCTGATACAGTTTTAGTTCCAATACAATGTGAGTATTATGCTCTTGAGGGTTTGACCCAGCTAATTCATACAATAAATCTAGTTAAAAAGCGTCTAAATCCAAATTTAGAGATTGAAGGTGTTGTTTTCACAATGTTTGATGCAAGAACTAATTTATCTCTTGAAGTTGTGGAAAATGTTAAGGGTAATTTGAAACAGGCTATATATAAAACGATTATACCGAGAAATATTCGTTTGGCAGAAGCTCCTAGTCATGGTTTGCCAATTAATTTATATGATTCAAGGTCAACTGGAGCTGAGGGATATAGAGATTTGGCAACGGAAGTTATTGAGCATGAGGAGGATATATAATGGCATTAAAACGTGGATTAGGAAAAGGTTTAGATTCATTAATTCCTGACAATACTATAAAAAAGGAAGACGATAATGTTAATAAGGATAATATTATTGAAGAAAATGTTTCACGTGAAACATTATTAAATATTAACGAAATAGAACCAAATAGTGGTCAGCCAAGAAAAAATTTTGATGAAGATTCCTTACAGGAATTAGCAGATTCAATAAGACAGTTTGGTATACTTCAACCATTAATTGTACAAAAAAAAGATAAATTTTATGAAATTATAGCTGGCGAAAGAAGATGGAGAGCATCAAAGATTGCTGGTATAAAAAAAGTTCCAGTAATTATTAAGGATTTTTCTCCACAAGAAGTAGTAGAAATAGCATTAATTGAAAATATTCAAAGAGAAGATTTGAATTCTATTGAAGAAGCTTTGGCATATAAGAGATTAATTAATGAATATGGTTTGAAACAAGATGAAGTAGCAGAAAGAGTATCGAAAAGTAGAACAGCAGTAACAAATTCATTGAGACTACTTAAATTAGATAGCAGAGTTCAACAAATGCTTATAGATGATATGATATCAAGCGGACATGCTAGAGCTATCATACCAATTGAAGATTTTGAAAAACAATATCTAATAGCTACAAAAGTTTTTGATGAAAAATTAAGTGTAAGGGATACAGAAAGATTAATTAAGGTAATTCTGGAAAATAAACCTGATAAAATAAAAGATATTAAAAATACAAGTGACAAAATAATATATAAGGACTTAGAGGAAAAAATTAAGAAAATAGTTGGTACAAAGGTATCAATTAATAAGAAGAATGATGATAAGGGTAAAATAGAAATAGAATACTATTCTAAAGAGGAATTAGAAAGATTAATTGAATTATTTGAATCTATTGTTTAGGAGAATAATAAAATGATAAGTGATGAAATTTTACTGGGGTTAATTATTGGTGTATTCTTTTTAGTTATTATATTATTTATTGCTATTATTGTAATAGGTATAAAGTTTAGTAAATTTAATAAAAAATTAAAAAAATTTATGAATAGTAAGTCAGTGGAAGATTTAGAAGGTATTATTTTAGAAAAATTTGATCAAATGGATAGTTTGAATTTAGATAATAAGAAGATTAATGAAAATATTCAAGAAATAATGTTGAAGTTAAGTGGTGCATATCAAAAAATTGGTATAGTCAAATATGATGCTTTTAAAGAGATGGCAGGAGAATTAAGTTTTTCATTATCACTGTTGGATGAGAATAATAATGGATTTGTTATTAATAACATTCATGGTAGACAAGGAAGTTATGCTTATATTAAGAAGATTGTCAAAGGAGAGTGTCCGTTAAAGTTGTCAGAAGAGGAAAAAGAGGCTATTTCTCAGGCGATTAATTTGTAATAAATTGATAAAATATTAATAATTAAAAAATATAATATTATTATAACTTTTTAACTATTCACAATATATAGCTATTTTAAAATTCCAATATTTAAATAATATATAGACTTAAGAAAGCTAATTTTTCAGTTTGGATTTTCTTAGAATTAAATATTTAGGATGACTATATGTTAGATAATTACTTATAAAAAATTCAAGTAATTATTTAATAAAATCAAATATAAAAATCTATACTTATTAATTTAGTATAATTTATTTACTAGAATAAAAAATAACATGTAATGGCTATTAGGTCCAATAACATGTTATTTTTTTATTTGCATATATTATTTATAAATTACTTTACTGGTATATTTCCTACACCATAGAATGCAGTTATATATAACTTTTCTAATTCTTTCACAAGAGGTAAACGTGGGTTAGCAGTTGTACATTGATCACTAAATGCTAAGTCTGCTAAAGATTCAACTTTTGATAAAAATTCTTTTTCTCTTATTCCGTATTCTTTTAAAGTCGCAGGTATACAAAGATCTGCATTTAGTTTTTCTACAGCCTGAGCAAGTTTTTCTACAGCATCATCCTTGTCTCTTGGGTTTAAACCTATTTTTTTGGCAAGATCAAAGAATTTATCCTGTACCATGTAATATTCATATTTAGGGAATGCTGTAAATTTTGTTGGGTTAGCAACTCCATTGTATCTGATTACATGAGGTAATAAGATTGCATTGGCACACCCATGAGGTATGTGAAATTCTCCACCTAATTTATGTGCTAATGAATGGTTTATACCAAGAAATGCATTTGTAAATGCCATACCAGCTATTGTAGATGCATTATGCATTTTTTCACGTGACTTAGGATCAGTAGCACCGTAATCATATGATCTCTTTAGGTAATCAAAAACCATTTGAATTGCTTTTTCCGCCAAGGCATCTGTGTAGTCAGAGGCCATGATTGAAATGTATGCTTCAATTGCATGTGTCAGTACATCCATTCCAGTGTAAGCAGTTGATAATTTTGGAACTGACATTACAAAGTCTGGATCAATAATCGCAACATCTGGGGTTAGCTCATAATCTGCAAGTGGATATTTAGTGTTTGTTGCCTTGTCAGAAATAACTGCAAAGGAGGTAACTTCTGATCCTGTTCCTGATGTAGTTGGTATTGCAACTAATCTGGCCTTTTTACCTAACATAGGGAACTTATATGTTCTTTTACGTATATCCATAAATTTAAGTGACATGTTTCTAAAGTCTACATCTGGGTGCTCATAGAATAACCACATACCTTTGGCAGCATCAATTGCTGAACCACCGCCTAATGTAATAATAACATCTGGCTGGAATTTATTCATTAGGTCTACACCTTTCATTATTGTTTCAAGTGATGGATCAGGTTCAACTTGATCAAAGATTTCACAGTGTACATATTGTTCCCTTTTTCTTAATTGATATAATATTTTGTCTACATATCCTAACTGAGTCATCGATGGATCTGTTACTATAAATGCTTTGGTTATATTTGGCATCTTACTTAAATAAGCTGTTGAGCCTGATTCAAAATAGATTTTTTCTGGTATTTTAAACCACTGCATATTGTTTCTCCTTTTTGCAACTCGTTTTATATTAACTAAATCAACGGCAGATACATTATTGGTAGTTGAGTTACCACCGTAAGAACCGCAACCTAGTGTTAATGATGGCATATTTGTATTATATAAATCACCAATCGCACCATGAGTTGAAGGTGAATTAACAATAATACGTCCAGTTTTCATTCTGTTTGAGAAAGACTCAATTACTTCTTGACTTGTTGAATGAAGAACTGAAGAGTGTCCCATACCACCTAGAGTAATCATTTTTTCTGATAAAGAAAGACCATCTTCAAGATCATTTGCTTTTATAACTGCTAAAACTGGTGATAATTTTTCTTTTGAAAGAGGATATTCTGGACCTACACCATCAATTTCAGTACATAAAACTTTTGTATCCTCTGGAATTGAAATGCCTGCCAGTGCTGCAATAGCAAATGGAGATTGACCGACAATTGCTGGATTTACGGTGCCTTTTTCAAGATTAATTACTACAGGTTCTAATCTTTGAATTTCTTCTTTGGTAGCAAAATAGCATCCGGCTGACTTCATAAGCTCTACAGTCTTTTTATATATTGGAGCTTCAATAATAGCAGCTTGTTCTGATGCACATATCATACCATTGTCAAAAGATTTTGATAACACCAAATCGTTCACCGCTCTTTCTAATACAGCAGTTTTTTCAATGAAACAAGGAACATTACCAGGTCCAACTCCAAGAGCAGGTTTTCCTGATGAATAAGCAGCTTTTACCATTCCAGATCCTCCGGTAGCTAATATTAATGAAACGTCTGGATGATTCATTAATTCTGAGGTTGCTTCTAATGACGGAAAATCAATCCATTGAATACAGTCAGCAGGTGCACCGGCAGCAACAGCAGCATCTTTTAAAATCTTTGCAGCTTCTCTTGAACAGTTTTGTGCACTTGGATGGAAGCCAAATATTATTGGATTACGTGTTTTAGCACATGAAATACTTTTAAACATAGTTGTTGAAGTTGGATTTGTAACAGGAGTAACACCAGCTACAACACCAATTGGCTCAGCAACCATCATATAATCTTCTTCTTCATTTTCTTCAATTATGCCAACAGTTTTTTGATATTTTATTGAGTGCCATATATATTCAGTTGCAAATATATTTTTAGTTATCTTATCCTCATATACTCCTCTGCCAGTTTCCTCTACAGCCATCTTTGCAAGTATCTGTTGTTTAGAAAGTCCGGCAAGAGCCATTGAATGTACAATATTATCAATAGCCGCCTGATCTAATTTTAAATATTCCTTTAATGCATTTTTTGCTTTTTTAACAAGCTCATTGACATGTTCCTTAGCAGTTGGTTGTGTGTTTTGTGCCATAATAAAATCCTCCTATTGATTTTGATTGATATAACTTAAACGTTAATAATATAACGTTAAATAATTAACAATTTATTTTCGAAATATTTACACTCTGAATATATCAAATTAAATTATATTTGTCAAAGGGTAATTAAAAAAAACCTTGAAAATCCATGTAAAAAAAACAAGAATAAAAGTAATTTACATATACAAAATAGACAAATTAATATTTTTAAATTATTTTTTAAAAAAAGATCTATATAAAACAATTAAAATAATGTTAAAAAATAAACAAAACTAACAATAATGTATTAAATAATTGATATATGTAAAAAATGAATTTAAAGGTAGAAATATTTTATAAAAAATGTTATAGTAAACTTGAGAAATGATTTTAATTGGAGGTGACAAATTGAGAAAAATTTCTGTTGATTCAATTAAGGGAAAAGAAGTACTTGCAAAAGAAATATTAACTGGATTAAATCTTATTTTAATGAGAGAAGGTACAATTTTAAAAGTAGAATACAAAGAAAAGCTAAAAGAGCTGGGAATTGATTATATATATGTGGAAGATGAGTTTTCCAAAGATATTAATATTGAAAATGAGGTTTTGATTAAAATTAAAAATCAATGCCAAAATGCGGTACAAATAACTTTGGAGAAGTATGCATATTTTGGAAATGCACAGCTTGAGAAATTAAAGGAAATTGCTGAAGAAATTATATATGATATTTTGGAAGAGCCAAAGATTATGTTTAGCATGTATTCTATAAGAAAAAAAAGTCAGGCGGAGTATGATCATTCTATTAACGTATGTACATTGTCTGTAATTATTGCTTTAAAAATGAAAATTTCAAAATTAAAAGTAAGGGAAATAGCAATCGGAGGTTTATTACACGATATTGGTTACAATTATGTCACAGCAGATTATAAGGATAAGATGACAGTGGATTTAACCAAGGAAGAAATATCAGATGTAAAAAAGCATGTTATCTATGGATATTCAGCCATTGAAAAAGAGGAATGGCTAAGTCAGGTATCCAAGGACATTATTTTATATCATCACGAAAAATTAGATGGTTCAGGTTATCCATTTAAGTTAAAAGGTGATAAGATTAAGATAGGCAGTAGAATTGTGGCTGTGGCTGATAAGTTTGACAGAATGATTTATGGAGCAGGCGTATCAGTATATAAAGTTCATGAGGCTATTGAATATATTATGAGTAAAAGCGGTATATGGTATGATATAGAGGTGGTTAAAATTTTTATGGATTCCGTTGCAGCTTATCCAACGGGTATTTTTGTAATAACTAATGAAGGTGAAAAGGGTATTATTATAAAGCAAAATAATGGTTTTCCAACAAGACCGGTTGTAAGAATTATTAAAGATAAAGATGATAATAATATTGACGGTATAGTTGTAAAAGATTTAACAAAGCATTTGACTATATTTATAAGGGATACAATGGAAACTTTATAGTTAAATATAAAATTATCTCTTGCAAAAAGGAAAATACTAGTATATAATGATTTTAATTGTAAAAGTAAATATTATGAATGATGGCATTGATGAAAGCTAAGATTTTGGATGCATTACAGAGAGTCGGTGGATGCTGTGAACCGATATGCAAAAAGATTGTTCCACTTTCGGAGTCGCTGGTGATGAATCAGAAGGGTGGTATCCTTTACAATACTTCAAGAGGTTAATGTAAATTAACAATTTGGGTGGCAACGCGGATTCTTTCGTCCCATTTTTTGGGGCGAAAGAATTTTTTTATCTTATAGTAAAATATTCTCTGTAAGATTTTTTTATTTCACAAGGAGGAAAGAAATATGATAGATATTAAATTATTTAGGAACAATTTTGAAGAAGTTGAAAAGGCTTTGGCAGCCAGAAATGAGACTTTTGATTTAAGTAAATTTAAATCACTTGATGAGAAAAGACGTGAACTATTAGGTGAAGTTGAAAAATTAAAAAATGAGCAAAATGTTGTATCTAAAAAAGTACCTCAAATGAAAAAGGCAGGCGAGGACGTATCGGTTATATTAGAAGAAATGAAGGTTTTATCTGATAAAATAAAGGGATTCGATATTCAAATCAGCGAAGTTGAAAAAGAGCTTGATGATTTTATGTTAACAATTCCAAATATTCCAAATCCTACGGTACCAGCAGGTAATACTGATGAGGACAATGTTGAAATAAGAAAGTTCGGAGAGCCGGCTAAATTTGATTTTGAACCTAAGGCACATTGGGATCTTGGCTCATATTTAGATATACTTGATCCTGAAACAGCAGCAAAAACTACAGGTGCAAGATTTACTTTCTATAAAGGTTTAGGAGCAAGGCTTGAAAGAGCTATAATGAACTTCTTTTTGGATACTCATGTTGACAAGCATGGTTATACAGAGGTTTTTCCTCCATTTATGGTTAGCAGGGAAAGTATGATTGGAACTGGACAATTACCAAAATTTGAGGAAGATGCATATAAAGTATTAGGAGATGGTAAAGAGTATTTCTTAGTACCTACAGCCGAAGTTCCAGTTACTAATATGTATAGAGAGCAAATTCTTGATGGAGCTAATTTACCTATTTTACACTGTGCTTACACAGCTTGTTTTAGAGCTGAAGCTGGATCTGCGGGAAGAGATACAAGAGGTTTAATAAGACAGCATCAGTTCAATAAAGTTGAATTAGTTAAATTTACCAAACCTGAAGATTCATATGAAGAATTAGAAAAATTAACTAAAGACGCAGAGGATGTTCTACAATTATTAGGTCTTCCATACAGGGTTGTAAAGATATGTATTGGAGATTTAGGTTTTACAGCAGCAATGAAATACGATATTGAGGTTTGGATGCCAAGTTATAACAGGTATGTTGAAATCTCAAGCTGTAGTAATTTTGAAGAATTTCAGGCGAGAAGGGCAAATATTAAATATAAAGATAATGTAAAGGATAAAGCAAAGTTTGTGCATACTTTAAATGGTAGTGGTGTGGCAATAGGTCGTACTACAGCTGCAATTATTGAAAATTTCCAGAGAGCTGACGGAAGTATTGTAGTACCTAAGGTTTTAGTACCATATATGGGTGGTGTTGAACTGATTTATAAGAAATAATTGTCTTTTCATTATGTTTAGGAAATGGCAGGTGAAAACATGCATAGTTATCTAAGGGCAATCGGATTTAGCCAAATTAAAAGCAGAAAAGATATGGATAATATTATTGGAAATATTTTAACTAATCCAACTGAAAAGTTTGTTACTAAAGTTAGTGATAATGCAGTAATTGCAGAGATATCAAAGGATTTTTCAGAACGAATGGGTATTACAATAAGAGGAGAATATGACGAAAAGGGATTTTTTCATATTGATCATTATTTTCCTCATTTTAGAGGTCAGGGTATAAGCTCTGAACAAGATATGACAATTAATAAAAAAATTGATACTGAAGCATACACGGGTATGTGTGATGACATGCGAATTGGTGTTTCACTTATATTTTATGTACAAAATGTTGTTGATTACATTGATCTAAAGGTTTCTAATATGAAAACTGGATCCGTTATGCCGGTTACGTTATCTGGATTATCTCTTGAGGGTAAAATATTACTTCCATTAAGTAAGGATGATAGGCAGATCCGTAATAGAAATGCTGAGATTAAACAGCGTAATAGTTTGATCGCTGCGGCTAAAAAGGGTGATCAGGATGCAATTGACAGTTTGACAATAGATGATATTGATCTTTATGCCATTATTTCAAGGAGGATTAGAACTGAGGATATTTATTCTATCGTTGATTCTACCTTTATTCCATTTGGTTCTGAGGCAGATAATTATGGTATAATTGGAGATATTACGGATTGTAGACTTTTGATAAATGAATTTACTAAAGAGGAAGTTTATGATTTGTCTCTTAATTGTAATGATATGACCTTCAATGTTTGTATTAATAAGCTAGATTTGGTGGGTGAACCTGAGATTGGCAGAAGATTTAAGGGTAATATCTGGATGCAGGGGTTCATAAATTTTTCATTATCGACTTGACTTAGTTATGAATAGATAGTAAAATAGTGATGTGATTATTAATAATTTGGAACTGCTGTTCTGATTTGATTGGTTTCAGCAGTTCCTTGTGTTTTTTGTTTAAGGTTTTATTTTGTTTCCGTAGTTAAATGGATATAACAGGGTCCTCCTAAGACTCAGTTGTGGGTTCGATCCCCGCCGGGAACACTCTAAATTAAGCCGATTGATTTATTAACAATTCAATCGGCTAAGTAAATAACTATGTTTCTAATCTATTATGTTCTTTCAATACCTTCAAATCATCAATAGTACCTAAAATTGTCAATCATAGCATCTAATTCGCTTTCGGTTATATCCCTTTTTTCTAACCGTTTTGTATATCCAAATTTTATATATTTAAGTAAAAGTAAACCAATTAATTCAAATTTTGTGTATTACAGAATTCTTGACGTGCATCTATAGTAGCAAGGGTGTCTCCCAGTTGAGTAAATATGCTGGCAAGCAGGCTTAACTCTTCTGAGGATTTGTCTTTTGAGATTGCTATAGCAATAGATGTGACAAAAGTAACAAGTTCACAAGCATTCATTTTATTCACCTCATTGTATTTTATGCAAGAAAAATGGTTATATACTAAAGATATTTTAAAAAGTTATCCTTTGCCTTCCAATCACAGTATATAATATCACAAAAAAGCATGGTATTTTATATAAGATTTTTACAGTACAAGTATTAAGATTACTATGATAAAATAAATCAAAGTAAGTTTAAGGTCCATTACTTAATTTAACAATGCAAATTAAATTGACTAGAGGAGGATGACTATGAAAAGTAATTTATTAACTAAAAGCTTTTTAAAAATGTTTGGTATGATATTAATAACTACCTGCATGATAGGATGCTTGGTAGCTTGTGGAGGAAATAAAGAAGAAACTACCACCACAATCGCTACTGAAAACGAAACCAAAGAACAAACAGAGACAAAAACTCAAGAAGAGACAAAAGTACAAGAAGAGACTGGGGCTGACAGTTCCATGAGAGCAGATCTTACGGCAATACAACTGTCTAAACTTATGGGAAACGGAATTAACCTTGGTAATACTATGGAAGCATATGGCCATAAGGAATTAGGTACTAAAGCAGATATTTCAAAATACGAAACCTTTTGGGGACAGCCAATTACTACTCAGGAAATGATTGATAGTATGAAAGAAGCAGGTTTTGATTCTTTAAGAATTCCAGTAGCATGGACCAATGGTATGGATTTTGAAAGTGGAGATTACACTATTCGTAAGGAACTTTTAGACCGTGTCGAAGAAATTGTCAACTATGCTTTAAAGAATGACATGTATGTAATGGTAAATGATCACTGGGATGGAAGTTGGTGGGGAATGTTTGGATCAGCACAGCAGTCTACCCGTGATGAAGCTATGAAAATGTACGTATCAATGTGGACTCAAATTGCTGAAAGATTTAAAAGTTATTCAGACTATCTTATTTTTGAATCTGCAAATGAGGAATTAGGTGACAGACTTAATGATGTTGATATCTGCAAAGATTCAGGTACCCTTTCTAAAGATGAGTGTTATGAAATGGCAAATAAAATCAATCAAAAATTTGTAGACACAATAAGAAGTACAGGTGGTAACAATAAAGAGCGTTTTCTTTTAATTGCCGGATATAATACAGATATAGAATCTACATGTGATGATCGATTTGCTATGCCAACTGACACTGCAAAGGATAAACTATTACTATCAGTTCATTATTATACCCCTTGGTCATATTGCGGTTCAAGCAGCATAACAAAATGGGGAAGAGTAAAGGACTATGAGGAACAAAACAGATTATTAGAAAAAATGACAAAGTTTACAAAACAAGGCTATGGTATTGTTATAGGAGAATATGCGGTTTTAATTGAAGATGGAACAGTTAAAGAAAATATGTGTGACTTTTATAATAATCTTTTAGATAATTGTGACATATATGGTTATACACCAATGTTATGGGATTGTAACAGCGTATTTAACCGAATAAAGATGGAATTTAATGATAATGATATATCAGATGTGTTTTACTTTAGAAGTTATCAATCACAATCATCATTAACAGATGAAGCAATTGCTAATAAGGCAAAAGAAAATATGGAAAAGGCAATTAAAGCGGCACCTGAAACCTTTGATTCATCCATAGATATAGGAAATTTAGATGATGCAACAGCATGGCTTATGTTTACAAGTAGTGACTGGAGTCTTTCTTATAGCGTGGGAGATGTTTATGATCCTGATAACAAATCAGAGGGTATTGTTGTTACAGATGCTAAGATAACCGGTGAAGGTACATATACAGTGGGTATTGATTTTACTAAAACAAGTGTTGGATTTGCCAGTGGTACTACATTCTCCGCTCTTGCAATTGCTAATGGGGAATTGTTGTATCCTGGATACGTAATTGATATTAAAGAGATTTTAATTAATGGAGAACCTTATGCCCTAAAAGGGAAACCTTATACAACCTCAGATGATGAAAAATGTACTCGTGTTAATTTGTATAATGAATGGGTAACCAGTATACCAGAAGAGATTCGTACAGCGGATAAAGATACTTCTAACGTTAAAGCAACAATTGTGGATAATGGAGATCTTTCCCATATTGAAACTATTTCCATAACTTTTGATTACAAAAAGAATAACTAAAAGTGACACCGTCTCATGGAAAGCTATATATGAGACGGTATTTTTTCGTAAGCACTATTAAATTACTGACAATTCCAATTTATTTAATGTAATAGTTAGAATATTTTGAAACAATCGAATTAGATATGTTTTAGCCGTAGAATCATATTATAATATTTAATAAAAATTGTAATATTTAATTGTTATGTAGAAAGAAATATGATATTATTATGTGATAAGGATTTAGTACGAAGCTGTGTACTAATGTATTTTAAAATATTATACGTAGGAGTGTTTAGAATGAAAAACAAAAAAAGTAATTTGGTATTTTATTGCATGTTTTTTCTTATTTCTATATTTGGAGAAATATACAGTTTTCTGAAATGTGATGAATATACAATAATAATTGTAAGTGCTATTATGATAATTGCTACATACCTTTTTTTAGATAAGATCGGTATAGAATATAATAAAAAATATAAAATAATAACTAAAGAATTAAATAATAAATATGAAGAATTTAAAAAAATGGAAAAAGCTATTTATACAGCAACTAAAAATAGCAAAAATGAAATATTAGAAGAAAAGATTGATGAATTAACAAGTGTATGTAAAGATATTATTATCTGCCAAAAAGAAGTAGGTAAAGGAATTGTTAAGCATACAAAAGAAAATAATAATGAATTATTTTCAAAAATGCAAAACACTAATAATATTGATAATATAATTAATACTAATACTACAATTAACTCTATAGATAAATCAACTCAAAAGATATATGAAGGTATCAATGGCAGTAATCTAAATATGATATCAAAGATTAATGAGTTAATAAATTTATTAGAAGTTAATAGTATAAAAATGCATTATGATAAAGCGGAAGAATCAAATTTAGTGTATACTGTTCCCGATAATGATCAGCCAGAGGATGTTAACATTATCAATCAACCAGAAGAGATAAGCTATACTAATAATTTCTCTGATTTTGAAGTAAGTGAAGAAAAATCTGAAGAAGTAAATGAATTTACGGATGTATCAGATTATTTAAATACTTTTGAAGATTCAAGTTTATTAGAAGAAGATAATATAGAAGATATAACAATTTCTGAAGATATTAATTTTGAAGATATGTTATTAGATGAACAAAATAGTATAGAAGATTTTGTTAGCATGGATTCAAATACTGACAGTACGGAATTTAATGTGAATGAGATGTTTACACAAGATGAAGATGAAGATGTTGAAGCCGAAAACTATTCTAGTGAAACAAATTTAGAGTTACCATTAGATAATATTGGAGAACTTTTTATGCAGGAAGAATTGCCAGACATCCAACAGGAAGAAGCCATTGTGGAAGATATAATTCCTTTAATGGAGGAACAAGTTGAAGAGTTTGACATTTCAGATCTGCTAAGTCAACTGGATTATGGAGATAATGATTCGACTATACAAGAATCATCAAATGAAGATTTTAATATAGAAGATTTATTAAATGAAGTTAATGAACATGTTATGGAAGAAGATTTATTTGTACCACCAGTTGAAGAAATAAAAATAGAACCGGTAGTAATAGAAAAACCAGAGATAAAACCGGTTTCTGGGAATGAAAATAAGCAATTAAGTCCAGATGAAATAGCTGCATTATTTGCACAGGCACAAACTCCTGCACCTGCTAAAGAGGAAAAGAAAACTCCTATAAAAGTTAATCCGGCAGATGCAAACAAGCAATTAAGTGCAGATGAGATAGCAGCGTTATTTGCTTCAATGGGACAATAGTAAGATTTATAAAACTGCATTTAAGTAGGTGAATAAATGAATTATATAATTTTTGACCTTGAATGGAATCAAAGCCCAACAGGTAAGGAAGACGAAAATAAGGACATTCCTTTTGAAATTATTGAAATCGGTGCTGTGAAATTAGATAGTAACAAAAATATAGTTTCTAAATTTTCTGAATTTGTTAAGCCTCAGGTTTATGATGAAATGCATTTTATTACACAAGAGATTATTCATATTCGGATGGAAGAATTGGTTTTAGGAAAACCATTTGTAGAAGTAGTTAATGATTTTTTTGAGTGGTGTGGAGAGGATTATACATTCTGTACATGGGGCTCTATGGATTTAACGGAGATTCAACGAAATATGAGTTTCTACAATATGGAAAAGTTAGATGATAAACCTATAAAGTACTATAATATTCAAAAAATGTTTGGAATATTATTTGATGAAGATCAACAATGGAGAAATCTTGAATATGCTATTGATTATCTTAAGATTGAAAAAAATAATCAGTTTCACAGGGCCTATTCGGATGCCTTATACACAGCATTAATTTTGCAAAAAATAGATTTAGAACTATTAGAAGAAAACTATTCCTTAGATTATTACAACAACCCAAAATCTAAAGATGAAGAAGTTTATGTAAACTTTGATAATTATACAAAGTATGTATCAAGGGAATTTAAATCTAAAGTTGAAGCTTTATCTGATATGGAGGTAACTTCAACACAATGTTATAAATGCAATAAAAATACTGTAAAAAAGGTTGCATGGTTTTTAGGAAGTCCTTCTAGTTATTTTTCTTTATCATTTTGTAATGAACATGGCTATTTAAGAGGAAAAATCAGAATTAAAAAGTCATTTGAAGGAAAGACCTATGTTGTTAAAACATTAAAACTAATTAGTGAGGAAGAAGCATCAAAAATATTCATGAGAAAAGACGATATAAGAGTAAGAAGAAGAAGAAAAAGAATTAATAAAAAAATAAGAAAAGCTTCTGCAAAATAAAAACTTCATATAGTATATATTAGCTTTGTTTCAGCTTAATATATACTATATGAAGTTTTTTTAAAATTGTAAATTAAACATAATATTTATTTCTTACTTTAAAAAAATCCTTTATCGTTTCGCCTACGATTATAAAAGCTTCTTCTTCTCTTTAGCCTTGGTAATTCAATAAAGACGTAATAAATTAATAAAACCAAAGCAACTATAACTATTGATGCAGCAATAATTGTTGTTTTAGAAATTTTATTGCTTGTGTTATTATCAGTTGCAATAGTATCAGACTCAGAATTAGTTTCATTGTCTTTTTTAGTATTATTATAATTGGCTATACTAAATATTATGTTACCGCATAAAATATTTGTTGAGCCAACATCTTTATCTCCATATAAGAAGTGCATAGAACCAATTACTTTATCTAGGTCAGGATTTGAATTTTTGTTAATGGTTACTTTTTTTATAGTATCTTTAATATTTGCATTTTTAGGAAGCACAATATTACCTTCTTGATCTAATGTTATAAATGGATTGCTGCTGTCAAACAACTTATTATGCTGGGTAATAAAAAGCATATAGTCATCAAATGACTGGGTTTGTTCAGAGGCAATGTTATATACAGAGTAATTATTAAATCCATAGTCTAGTAATAGTTTAGTATCTTCATAAATATTTGTACTATCTGATTTTAAAACAACGCAAATAAGTTCAAGGTTTCCACGTTTAGCAAATGTAACTAAGGTATTTTTTGAAATTGTAGTGTATCCGGTTTTTCCTCCAAAACAACCTTCATAAGGTTTCGCACCGGCATATTTAGAGGTTAAAGCCATCTTATGGTGATTAACTAAATATCTGGTTTCCGGTTGCTTATTAGTAGGAGGAATTTGATATGACTTGGTAGATGCAATTGTTCTAAATGTTTTATTTTTAAGGGCCTCTCTTGAAATAAGTGCCATATCATACGCACTGGTATAGTGCTCATCATCATGTAAACCGTTAGAATTTACAAAGTGAGTATTTTTACATCCAAGTGAAGTTGCTTTTTCATTCATCATTTCTACGAAGGCATCCATACTTCCGGCAACATGTTCTGCTACTCCATATGCGGCTTCATTGGCTGATTCAAGCATTATAGCATATAGGGACTGCTCCATAGTAATTTGCTCACCAACATCTAACCAAATATGACTACTGTCTCTTTCAATCCCAAAGATTGCTTCTTTAGAATAAGTAACTATATCACTTAAATTAGAATTTTCAGCAGCTACCAAGGTAGTCATAATTTTAGTAATACTTGCAGGATAATATTTTTTTTGTATGTTTTTGGAGTAAAGGATTGTCCCAGTTGAAGATTCCATTAAAATTGCGGATTCTGCAAACACCTCAGGTCCTTTAGGCCATGAAACATTAGAATCTTTTGAATTATCTGTTTCAGTAGCGTAAACTTTGTCACCTATATTAATAAATAAAATAATAGCCAATAATATAATTAATCTTATTTTTTTCATATAAACTCCTTTGCTATATTATATACATTCACATTATAGATTATTTTTAATGTTGTAGCAAGTAGAAAAGTAGATTTTATATAAGTATTTGTTACTATGTACAAGAAAGATATGAATAATAATGGGTAGTAACAAGTATTTGCCATTTTTTAATATTTTATGTGGATTTTATAATACACATATGATAAAATTCTATATAGATAGGAAATTAACTTTTGAGGTGATTTATGAGACAGGTATATAATAATTTTAGGACATTTATTTCAATTGATTTTGAGAGAATTGCCATAAATAGATTAGATAACTATGATGGTATGCTTCATAAGAAAACAAATAAGATACCAGTTAGCATTTCAGCCAGACATGTGCACCTTGACAGAGAAGCTCTTGATATTTTATTTGGTGAGGGATACGAACTTACAGTATTTAAAGAACTATCACAACCAGGTCAGTATGCTGCAAATGAAAAGGTAACTATTGCAGGGTTAAAAGGCAGCTTTGAAGGAGTAAGGATACTTGGACCTTTAAGAAGTGCAAATCAAGTCGAGGTTTCGATGACAGATGCTAGAAAGTTAGGAATCAATCCTCCTGTAAGAGGCTCTGGTGATTTAGTAAATAGTGCAGCTATAACTTTAATTGGGCCAAAGGGTACAGTAGTTTTAAAAGAAGGTTGTATAGTTTCTGAAAGGCATATCCATATGAGTCCGTCAGATGCCCAAAACTTTGATGTAAAAGATAACGAAAAGGTTATGGCAAAAATTCATAATGCAAAAGGTGGAATCCTTGATAATGTTTTTGTACGTATCAGAGATGATTTTGAACTTGATATGCATATTGATACTGATGATGCAAATGCATTTCTAATTAAGAACAGTGATTGGATTGAATTAATTAAAGGCTGAGGAGCACAAAATGAGATTAAGAAATATTAAAGGTTCAAGAGAAATATTAATTAACAGTGAATATGTAATAAAAGAGGACAATAATCTAAAGGGGCACTGGAAGGAATTTTTTAATAATGATAATCCTATTCATATTGAAATTGGAATGGGAAAGGGTAAGTTTATTCAAAGTTTAGCAATGTATAATCCATATATAAATTATATTGGTATAGAAAAGTTTTCCAGTGTTTTAATAAGGGCATTGGATAAAAGAAAAGAACTACAAAATAATAATCTTTTCTTTATTAGAATGGATGCTGAGAATATTAATGACATTTTTGCAGATAATGAAGTAGACAGGATATATCTTAATTTTTCTGATCCATGGCCTAAAGATCGACATGCTAAAAGAAGATTGACATCTAAGGAATTTTGGGCAAGATATAATCAGCTTCTTAAAAAAGATGGGGAAGTGATTTTTAAGACAGACAATAGGGAACTATTTGATTTTTCTTTAGAACAGGTTGAAGTTGCCAAATGGAATATTAAAAATGTAACATATGATTTACATCATAGTGAATTTTTGGAAGGTAATGTAATGACAGAGTATGAAGAAAAATTTGTTAGTTTAAATATACCAATTAATAGGCTTGTTGCTTATAGATAATAATGATTATAGTAAATGTATAGAATAAATAGGTACTCATTTTATAAACTTAGAATATGATAGTATAAATGTTTAGAGGTATTTATAATGAGTGCAAAAAGAAAGATTAAATGTGGAATTATGAAGGCAACAGCAGATAATTCAGAATTAAACAAAAAAGTGATGAAATTAAAACGTTCATGGGATCAAGTTGAATGCATGATAAGTGGACCGTATAAAAAGAAAACCAAAGCAAAATAATAGGAGGAAGATGTATTATGTCAAAAGTTTTTACCCAAAGTAATTTTCAAAGTGAAGTTATTAATTCTAAAATACCCGTATTTGTAGATTTCTATGCAGATTGGTGTGCTCCATGTAAAATGATGGCACCAGTAATTGATGAAATAGCCAAGGCATATGAAGGAAAACTAAGTGTTGGTAAGATAGACGTGGATACAGCAGCAGCAATCAGTCAAAAGTACAATATTATGTCAATTCCGGCAATGCTTTTATTTAAAAACGGAAAAGTTGTAGAAACTTTTGTTGGTGTAACAGCTAAAAATGTTTTAATTCAAAAGATTGATGCTAATTTATAATACTCAATTATTTTAATGTTTTTATTTTAGTTGTCTTTATATTCGGCATTAAACATTAACTACTAATGTTAATGCTGGATATTAGAGATGTAGCTAAATTAGCGTATTTATTTATGAGGGATTTTTGAAATATTGTATTTATAAAAAAAATAAAAAAAAGCTTGCAATTTAGAAGTTATTGTTATATAATAAAAAATGCATTGATTTAGTACAAGTATTAATTATGCGCTAATAGCTCAGTTGGTAGAGCACCTGACTCTTAATCAGGGTGTCCGGGGTTCGAGCCCCCGTTGGCGTACTAGAAGTCTTAGTTCGGTGGTAATATCCATTGGGTTAGGGCTTTATTTTTTGTGAAAGGAATGTTTTAAATGTTAAAATTTCTAGGCTCAGGAGGAGCTTTTAATACAGACAGAGGTAATAATTGTGCATATTTTAAGTTAGGAACAGAATTATTTATACTGGATTGTGGAGAAGATGTATTCAAAAAGCTTATAAAGTATAATTTATTTCATAAAGTAAGCAGGGTTAATTTTTTTATAACTCATTTACATGGAGACCATGTTGGAAGCTTGTCAACAACAATTGCATACTTATTTTTCGTACAATATAATCAAAATAAAAGTAAAATAAATGTTTTTCATCCATCACATAAAATAGAAGAACTTTTAAAACTTCAAGGAATGGATTTGGAACGATATACATTATATATTAATGATTGGGATAAGATAAAAGCGGATGGATATCAGAAAAAATTAGAATACTCATTTGAAAAGAATGAGCATGATCCTAAGCTTGATAGTTTCTCTATTGAATTTAATATAAAGGATGAAGTAGAGTTATATTATAGCGGTGATACCAATAAGATTAAAGATAAGATAAAAAATATCTGGAATTATGATTATGTTTACCACGAAATTACTATGATTGAGAATTCAACAGCACACAGTGATTACCAGAAATTACTAGAAATGACAAAGGAATGGTCTGATACAGACAAGAAAAAGATTTGGTTAATGCATTTAGATGAAGGCTTTGATGTAGACAAGGCAAAGGCAAATGGGTTTAATGTTGTTGAAAATGAATACATTGAGGATACAAAATAATATTTAAAGATAATACATTATTAAAAAATAATTCAAGGCTCAAAACATATTCTTACCGAATATATTTTGAGTCTTGTAATTTTACCTCTATTTGATCTTAAAATTAGCTAATAAATTAGCAAGACTTGTACCCGCATTTTCGCTAGAGCTGTATTCAACGGGAACTTCTTCAATTTGAGAAGAAACCTCTTCCTCCTCCAACACTGCTTTAAGGCTTAAACTAATCTTGCCATCTTTAACTTCAGTAATTTTAACATTAATTGTTTGACCTAATTTTAAAACTTCATTAGGACTTTTAAGTCTTTTATTACTTATTTGTGAAATGTGCAACAAACCTGATAAATTATTAGGAATGGCAATAAAGGCACCATATGGAGCTATTTTTTCTACAACGCCCTCCACTACAATTCCTGTTTCAATTTGTGAAATTTTTTGTTTTTTATCTTTTTCAGCTTTATCCTTTTCAATTTCTTTTCCGGATAAAACAACCTTTTTATTCTCTTCATCAACTGTAATAACCAGTACAGATATTTCTTTATTTACCCAGTCTGTAAGGTTTTCAACATAATTTAACGATAACTGAGAGGCAGGTATAAAACCACGTATACCTTTAATATAAGTGGTTACACCACCATTAACAGCCTGCGAAATTTTTATATTAACAGGAGTTTTATTAATCATTAACTCCTTTAAGCTGTTCCAAGCTAATATATCATCAGCACGTTTTTTTGATAATAATATATTTCCTTCACCATTATCCATTTTAATTACAGTTGCAGATACATTGTCCCCTACTAAAATATCTTGTTTGATAGAAAATCTTGGGTCATTACTTAATTCGGCAATAGGAATTATACCTTCTGCATAATATCCAAGATCAACAATAACTTCGGTGTCGGATACACCAATAACCACTCCCTTTAAAATATCTCCAACATATATTTTTCTAAGAGATTTGTTTAACTCATCTTTGTAATCTTCCATAGTTTCAACTGGTTCTTGTAAAGTAGTTTCTTCTGAAGAATTAGTAATTTCATTAACAGAAGTTTCATCTAGTAAATCTTTTGATTTTTCACTCATATTATTACCTCTTTATTTTTATTATTTATATTGATAGAGCATTTGTCATTAAGCGTGGTTAATATATAACCAAGTTTCTCTACACATTGTAGTTTAAGATTGGTGAGAGGACAGAGCATATAATTAATTCTAACATGTTAATTATATATTTTCAATCAATAAATTATACATAGAGTTACAACTTTTGTTTAAAGTGTTGGTTGACAAAATAATATACTAAAGATAATATTATTGTGTGCTTATATATTGTCAGATAAATAATTGAAAAAATTTAAGGGGGATATAGAATTGCCAGCATTTTTAAAAGAATTTAATTCGTTTTATGGAACAGGTGAAAAAAATCAAGACGGATTAACATTGGAAGAATTTTTACAAAATTATAACACTAAAGATTATGAAAATCCTAGTGTAACAGCAGATATATTAGTTTTTACATACGAGGGACAATTAAATAAAGTTAATGAAGGCCTTAAATTATTAATGATAAAAAGGGCAAATCATCCATGTATTGGATGTTGGTCACTTCCCGGAGGTTTCGTTAACATAGATGAAGATATATTAGATGCGGCTAAAAGAGAACTCTTGGAAGAAACATCAATAGATGACATTGAATGTGAGCTAATATATACATGGGGTGAAGCAAACAGAGATCCAAGAGCCAGAATAATTACTAGTTCATACATTGCACTAGTTGAAGAGGACAAATTAAAGATTAAAGCAGGAGACGATGCAAAAGATGTGGCATGGTTTGATGTTAATTTTAATTTAATTGAAAAAAAAGAATATAAAGAAAATAAAAAAGATAAAATAGAATGTGTATACGAGATTAAACTAATAAGTCAAATTAAGGAAGTAGAATTGAAAAGTATTGTTAGTGTAATTTATAATAAAAATCGATTAATTAAAGAAACTAGATTTGAAGTTTTATCAAATGAAAAAGTTGGATTTGATCATCCAAGGTTTATTGTACAGGCGCTACTTTACCTTCAGGATAACATAGACTCATATTTAAGAAAATCTTAATAAATCTTTAATTAAAAGGGTATTAAAAAGTTTTAAAATTATGTTATACTATATAGGAGGCAAAAATTTTTACCACATAAACGAGGAGTATATTCAGTATTGATTTGAATATATAGTTAAGTAATGTAAATACAGACTGTAGTATAAGGAGAGAGTAGATTGAAAACATGGATTTTAAAAAATAAACATGTATTTATTTTGTTATATTTTTTCGTTTATTTGGTATGGTTTGGTTATCTTGAAAAAACAGTGACAACTGATTTTGCCAATATGCATATTAAATTAGATGATATTATACCTTTTAATGAGTTTTTTGTAATTCCGTATATGCTGTGGTTTTTATATGTGGCATCAGCAGTAGTGTTTTTTTTGTTTACATCTAAAGAAGACTTTTTAAGATTAGCAGCATTTTTATTTACAGGAATGACAATATGCTTAATAATTTATACAATATTTCCCAATGGTCATCATTTAAGACCTTTAGTATTTGAAAGAAATAATATATTTACAGATATTATTAGAAACTTATATAGTGTTGATACTTCTACCAATGTTTGCCCAAGCATACATGTATTAAATTCCATAGGAGTACATATAGGGATTGTTAACAGCAAAAGATTCAAGGACAATAAAGCAATAAAAATAGGTTCATTCATTTTAATGGTTTCAATATGTCTTTCAACAGTATTTTTAAAACAACATTCAGCAATAGATGGAATATGTTCGGTTATCTTAAGTATACCTTTATATGTGGTTGGGTATAGAATTGTTGATTTTTCTGATAATGCACAAGTTAATCCAAAAGAAGTTTAATATAAATAAAAATCCCGATTAACTCGGGATTTTTTTTAATTAAATTTAAAAATCAATCGTGATATTCTATATATTAGAATTGCGATTTGCCTTCCGGCTTTTGTAGGTAGATTAATTCCTATACCTAATACATTGTATTTAAGCTGCTTATATAGTTTAATATTACTATTTTTTAGATATGTCCATAACTCGTCTTTCTTTTCTAAATTTTCTTTTTCCCCAGATTTAATAAGCATAATTGATGAAACTGTAGTAATTATGGATATATATTTAATCATATAAGAACTTAATTTTTTATTCTCAATTTCAAATATATTACAAGAATCAATCATTAATTTATTTACCAAAAGCTGTTGATCAACACGTTTTATCATAACCTGCTCATTTACTGATTGATCAGATCTTCCAATAAAGTATCTATATAGGTTTACATTTAGATAATATATATTCTTAGCATAAGGAAGGGGCTGATACACAAATAAATTATCAACATAAAAAGTATGCTTAGGGAGAACAAGATTACATTCTCTTAGTAAAGCAGTTCTATATATTACCGAATGCATAAGTATATATTGACCAAGTTTAAAGTTTTTAACATCAGACCAGGTAAATAATGTGTTTTCAGGTAGAGCATGTTTGTAATTTATTACTTTTTTTCTTTTAGCACCTTGTTTTTCGTAGACATAATTGCAAACTAAAAGATCAAGAGGAGTACTTGACAAAACCATGGAATTTAAAAGTTCTAGCACCTTACTTAAAGATTTTTTATCAACCCAGTCATCACTATCAACCACTTTATAGAAAACTCCGGTTGCATTTCTTAGACCTGCATTTACAGCTTCACCATGTCCTCCATTTTCCTGATGAATCACCTTAATAATGGAAGGATATTTAGAAGCATACTCGTCTGCAATACTTGCAGTGTTATCAACAGAACCATCATTAACAATTATTATCTCAATTAATTCACCCCCGCTTAAGAGTGTATCAATACAATGTTTCATATATTCGGCTGAATTGTAGCATGGAACCCCAACAGATAATATTTTCAAAATAAAACTCCTTTCGTACTATTGCAATAAAGAATCAGCAAGAGATAAAGCCTTCTCTACAATACCGTCCATATTATAATATTTATATTCGGCCAGGCGGCCTAACAAATAAAGATTTTTTGTTTTATCAGCTATTTTAACATATTCATTATATAAATTTAAGTTTTCGTCATTAATAATTGCATAATAAGGTATTTCTTCATCTCTCCCAGAATAAGGAATAGGATATTCTTTCATAATTGTAGTAGAATCGGAAACAATTTGACCAGTTAAGTGCTTAAACTCCGTAATTCTTGTATAATCTTCACTTACGGTGTAATTAACAGTTCCTTTTGTTTGAAAATAATCCTTATTATAATGTTCGAACTCAAACCTTAAAGATCTATATGGTAATCTTCCTAATCGCAAATCAAATAATTCATCTAATGGACCGGTATATATAACTTCTTTGGCAAATTCACTATTATTATACCACAGTTTTGAATCTTTAATGTGTACTAAATCTTTTGCACAAGTATTAAGTCGAACTTCAATATTTTTATGATCAAGAAGGTTATTAAACAAATTAGTATATCCATTTAAAGGCATTCCTTGATATTCATCTTGAAAATATCTATTATCATAAGATATTAAAACAGGAACCCTACTGGTAACAGAAGGATCTATATCCTCTGGCTTTTGTCCCCATTGTTTTAGTGTATAGTGAAGAAAAATATTATTATATACATAGTCAGCGATAGAACGAATGTCTTGATCCAGATTATTCATAAGCTCTAAAATTGGAACTTTGGTATTTATTCCATAGATATTTAACAATTTGTCAGTAAGTGAGTCTGCCAAATCCTTTTCATAAACTAACTTAAGTGTATTCAAATTAAACGGTATTGGAATAATTTTACCATGAATATTTCCAACTACTTCATGAGCGTAATCATACCAGGATGTAAAACGGGAAAGATACTCATAAACTTTTTTTGAGTTTGTATGGAATATATGTGGGCCATATTGATGAATTAAAATATTATTTTCATCATATAGGTCATATGCATTTCCACCAATATGATTTCTTTTTTCAATAACTAAAACCTTTTTATTTCCTCGTTCAGCTAACTCTCTTGCAATTACACTTCCTGCAAAACCAGTTCCAATTACAATGCAATCATACATTTATTAATCTCCATTTCTTTTGATATTAATTTATAAAATTATTCCATAACATGGGAAAGACCCTGATCAAAAATACTTTTAATGTGATCATCATCTAAAGAGTAATATACAACTTTTCCTTCTTTTCTGTTTTTAACAAGCTTTGCTGACTTTAAAACCCTTAGTTGATGGGATATTGAAGACGAAGTCATATTTAAAAGAGCAGCTATATCACAAACACACATTTCAGATTCAAACAAAGCACAAAGAATTTTAATTCTTGTAGTATCACCAAAAACCTTAAATAATTCAGCTAAATCATATAGAACTTCTTCAGGGGGCAAATTTTTGCTGACTCTATGAATAACATCTTCATGAATAATAGATGCATCACAAGTATCATTTTTGCTCATTAATATCAACTCCTTATATTTACTAGCTATAATACAGGAAATAAGTATAACTCAAGCCATTTAAATTAATAATACAACTTTTTGTGTTAAAGTCAATATCTTTAAGCATATTTTAAGAAAATTGTAATATGTTTTAAAGCATTATATTAATTTTATAAAGTTTATTTTACTTGACTTTTTGTATACCGATTGGTATACTGTTAAAAAGGAGAGTGAGGAATATCAAAGCAGATTCAAACAAAGAGAAGATTTTAAACTGTGCATTAGAGCTTTTTTATAAAAAAGGTTATGACGCTGTAGGAGTGCAGGAAATAGCAGATGCAGCAGGGGTCACAAAGCCCACGTTATACTATCATTTTGGAAGTAAATACGGATTGCTTGACACATTGCTTAAGGATAAGTGTACAAAGTTAAGTGAGACTCTAATGGAAGCAGCAGAATTAAAAGGGGATTTTCCACTCACACTCTTTAGGCTTGCATCAGCTTATATTACAGCCGCTTCAAAAGAGAGAAGCTTTTATTTTTGGATGATTTCTCTGTTCTATTCTGCAAGAGACAGTGAAGCATATAAAGCAATAAAACCATATATGAAGGAACAGCATGGTATAATGGTTAATGTATTTGATAATGCTTCAGATAAACTTGGTAATATGAGCGGAAGGCAAGAGCAGTTTGCAATTGGTTTTGCAGGCTTTATTAACTTATATTTGTTATATTATTTTGAAAAAGGCAATAATGAAGAAATAACAGCAGATTCCATATTTTCAATTGTACATCAATTCATGCATGGAATATATTCATAGAAATATACCGTTCGGTATAATAGGAGGTTAATTAATGGCATTTTGGTATGATAAAGCAATATTTTATCACATGTATCCACTGGGAATGAGTGGAGCTCCCTTTAGAAATGAAAAAGGTGATATCGTAAATAGATTTTGGGAATTAGAGGAATGGATCCTTCACATAAAAGAAATTGGATGTAATGCAATTTATATAGGACCGTTATTTGAGGCTTCTACCCATGGTTATGATACAACTGATTATAAAATGGTAGATAGAAGACTTGGGGATAATAACTCATTTAAGAGGTTTGTTTCACAGTGTCATATAGAAAATATAAAAGTTGTTGTTGATGGAGTTTTTAACCATACTGGCAGAGAGTTTTTTGCGTTTAAAGATTTAATGGAAAAAGGTCACAATTCTGAATATAAGGACTGGTATAAGGGAGTTAATTTTGGGGGAAGAAGTCCTCTTGGAGATAATTTTACTTATGATGCATGGAGAGGCCATTTTGAATTGGCTAACCTTAACTTAAAAAACCAAGTGGTAAAAAATTATTTATTAGATGTAATTAAGTTTTGGGTTGATACATTTGATATAGACGGAATACGTCTTGACTGTGCAGATAGTCTGGATTTTGACTTTATGAAGGAAATGAGATCATTTACAGCAAATCTAAAAAAAGACTTCTGGCTGATGGGTGAAGTAATTCATGGAGATTATTCCAGATGGGCAAATGCAGACACATTACACGCTACTACTAATTATGAGCTTCACAAGGGAATTTACTCAGGTCATAATGATCATAATTATTTTGAAATTGCACATACAGTTAGAAGAGAATTTGATGCACAAGGAGGTATTTACAGAAATACAAGGCTATATTCTTTTGTAGATAACCATGATGTGGAGAGAATATCAAGCAAATTAAAAAAACAGGAACATTTAATACCGGTGCACGTACTCCTTTACACACTTCCCGGAATACCATCAATTTATTATGGTTCGGAATGGGGAATCAAAGGCGTAAAAGAGAATGGCAGAGATGAGCCGTTAAGACCTGCCATCAGTTTGAAAGATATAAAAAATGACAACGTAGAATTAACGAAAACTATAACAAAGTTAGCGAAAATAAAGAGTGAAAATGATGAACTTTCATATGGGGCTTACAAAGAATTGCTTTTAACAAACAGGCAGTATGCATTTGCAAGGATATATAATAATAGTGCCATAATTATAGCAGTTAATAATGATGATAAGGAATGTGAATTAACTATTAATTTGCCTGTTAGTGGAAGTGAAGCAGTACAATTATTAAACAATAATAGTTTCAAATTAGATGGTAATAAGCTTATTATAAAAGTAAGTCCAAACAGCGGTGAAATTATTAAAATCATGTAGAGGAAAAGGTGAAGCTAATGCACGAAGCTATAAAAGAATTTATTAATTATTTTCAATTTGTTGAATTACTTGATTCAGAAAATAACAACCCTCACAAATTATTGGGACCTCATTTAGTTGATCAAGGTTTAATTATTTGTGCATATTATCCTAATGCAGAATACATTCATGTAATTGAACGTAATAACAATAGAAATTATATGGAAAAGATACATAATAATGATTTTTTTGCAGTATTTTTACCATTTAAGCAAAAAATACCATATAAACTTGAGATAAAAGCATTTGATGGTAAAGTAAGAGTTATTGAAGACCCATATCAGTTCGAACCTTTAATTTCTGAAATGGATTTATATTTATTTGGAGAAGGTACCCATTATGAGATTTATAACAAATTAGGAGCACATTTAACAGAAATTAATGGAATAAGAGGAACATACTTTGCAGTTTGGGCTCCTAATGCAAGAAGAGTAAGCTTAGTTGGCAACTTTAACAATTGGGACGGAAGAATTAATCCAATGAGAGTGCTTGGAACTTCCGGAGTTCACGAAATATTTATTCCAGAATTATTTGAAGGAGAGCTTTATAAATTTGAAATAAAAACTAGAAATAACGAAACATTCTTAAAGTCTGATCCGTATATGAACTTATCCCAATTCAGACCAGAAACTGCTTCGGTGGTAACTAGTTTAGATGATTATAATTGGTCAGATGAACAGTGGATTAGAAACCGTAAAAATCAAAAAAGAACGGATATACGTAAAAATCCAATGTCTATTTATGAAATGCATTTAGGTTCATGGAAAAAGAAACAGGATGGAACTAAAGAGGGATTCTTAAATTACAGAGAATTAGCTCATGAAGTTGCAGAATATGTAAAAGATATGGGATATACTCATATTGAGCTTATGGGAATCGCAGAACATCCTTTTGATGGTTCATGGGGGTATCAGGTGACAGGTTATTATGCTCCTACATCAAGATATGGAAGTCCAAAGGATTTTATGTATTTTGTAGATCATATGCATAAGAATGGTATTTCAGTAATACTTGACTGGGTACCAGCACATTTTCCAAAGGATGCACATGGTCTTGCCAGATTTGATGGAGATTGCTTATATGAGCATTCAGATCCTAGAAGGGGAGAACACCCACACTGGGGAACATATATTTTTGACTATGGTAAAAATCAGGTTAAAAACTTTTTACTTGCTAATGGTTTATTCTGGATAGAAAAATTTCATATTGATGGTTTAAGAGTTGATGCAGTAGCTTCAATGCTTTATTTAGACTATGGTAAAGATAATGGGCAATGGCTTCCTAATAAGTTTGGAGGAAGAGAAAACCTTGAAGTAATTGAATTTCTTAAACATATGAACTCAATTATTGACGACAGAACTCCGGGTGCAATGATGATAGCAGAAGAGTCAACGGCTTGGGCAGGGGTTACAGCACCGGCTGAAATGGACGGACTTGGATTTTTGTTCAAATGGAACATGGGATGGATGAATGATTTTCTTGAATATATGAAGTTAGATCCATTTTTTAGGCAATATAGTCATGGCAAGGTTACATTCGGAATGATGTATGCATATAGTGAGAACTTTATTTTAGTGTTATCACATGATGAAGTTGTTCACGGAAAATGCTCAATGATTAATAAAATGCCTGGAGAATATGATCACAAATTTAGCAATTTAAGAGTGGCATATGGATTTATGTTTGGACATCCAGGTAAAAAATTACTCTTTATGGGACAGGATTTTGCCCAGTGGAATGAGTGGAGTGAGGCAAGAAGCCTGGACTGGCACTTATTGTCCGAAGATAAGAACAGGCAAATGCATAATTATATGAGAACTTTACTTCACATATATAAGGACTATACTGCCCTCTATGCTAATGATTGTGATCCAGTGGGATTTGAGTGGATGAACTGTTCAGATCCGGGATTAAGCGTTGTTTCATTTGTTAGAAGAGGTACTACCACAAAGGATCAATTACTGTTTATATGTAATTTTACACCTGTTATTCACGAAGAATTTGTGGTTGGTGTACCATCTGAAGGAAATTATGTAGAAATATTAAGTTCTGATTCATACGATTTTGGTGGAACCGGTATAATAAATGATAAGCCAATTAAGGCATCAGATGAAGAAAAGGATAATCAGGACTATTCAATTCAGCTTAAGGTAGCACCTTTTGGAATTCATATTTTAAAATTTGATTATGTAGAAAGTAAAAAAATTAAAGATAAAAAAGAGGCTAAGGAAATTAAACCATCAAGCACTCAGACTTCTCGTAATTAATTTTAAAAAGACTAAGAAATGTAAATTTATACACAAGTATTATTTATTAACTTATTGGAAATAGTATTCACTTTTAGAATTAAGTGGATACTATTTCTTTTTGTTTCGGTTAAGTTTTTTAAAATTAAAGCCGACATAATACTTAACTGACAAACTATAAATGCATGAAGGCGAGTGAAATTATGAAGGTTGATAGCTTAAGTACTCCAAATATGTTAAGTGAAGAATTGAAAAATCAGGAAGCAAATACCTCCAAGGGAGAATCTATAGATATTTCTAGAAACAGAGATGCACAGGCAGCCATCTCTAAAAATACTGTCCAAGGACCAATGACTTTAGTGGGTACAAGTGAGGAAACCAATACAGAATATGGTAATTATAAAGATGAATTAATGAACAGTTCTGAAGTGGAAGAATCTAATGTAGACACTAAAACATTAAATAAGAGCAAGGAAACTAAATTAATTGATCTGATTAACAGAATAAGTGAAGATGATTATATAGAGCTTAATAAGCAGGGAATATCAATAGAGGATCTTGATGTTGATGAATTAGAGACTGTTGTAGAAAGAGTTAAATTACAAAGAACTTTTAATTCTGAAGCGGGGAGTCATAAAGGAGTACAGGAAAAATTCAGCCAGCAATCAAAGACTCAAGAATTACAAGTTAAGATAAATGAGGAATTTAAAGTAAAGGAAGAAGTGAAGAATTCCAAAGTTTATGAGACAAAGATAAGTGATGAAGCAAAAGTACCTGTAGAGCATGGAGCGAAGTTAAGTGAAAAAGCGAAAATGCCTCAAGGGCAGGAAATAAAGGCAAGTGAAGAAGTAAAAAAACCACAAGCACAGGAAACAAAGGCAAGTGAGGAAGTAAAAAAACCACAAGCACAGGAAACAGAGGCAAGTGAAGATGTGAAAAGACCTCATGGCAAGGAAATAGAGGTTAGCAATGAATCAAGAAGAACTCAGGAACGAGAATCTGGAGAGAACTTACAGAATAAAACAAGTAACTATGATTTACAGGATTCTCAAGTAAAATATAAGGAAACCAGTGTTTCACAAGGTGAATCAATTAACAAAGCTCAATTAAATAAAGCAATAAAAATTTATTCTTCTAATTCTTCTAATAATGAATTATACAATGAGAATCAAAACTTAGAAAGAAAAGAAGTTTCTAATACTACTGCAAAAAAATCGGATTGGCAAAGAGCATTAAAAAGTTATTCTAAGGAGAAGGACTTAACGAAGGCAGATAGTAAGAATAATTCAGAATTAGGTAGTAAAATGCAAACTGAATCTAGGAAAGAAGCCATCATAAAAGAATTAGATGATTTAACATCTGAAAAGATAGAACAACCTAAGGAAGCAAAAGGTACGAAAGAAATAGAGACAGAATTAAAGAAGTCAGAAAAAGTGCAGCAGACAAAGGGAATAAATGGCACCAATGAAATACAATTAGAATCAGAAAATTCTGAAAAGGTGACAAAAAAGTCAGAGCAGCTGAAAGAAGTAAAAGACACAAAGGAATCAGAACCAAGAAGCACAGAAAAAGTGAACGAGAAGTCAGACCAACCGAAGGAAGTAAGAGATTCCAAGGAAATAAGACGAGACTCAGAATCAAAAATTGCAGAAAAGGTAATTGAAAAGACAGACCAGCCTAAGGTAGTAAGAGATTCTAGTGAGACAAGACCCGACTCAGAATCAAAAAGTACAGAAAAGATAGTGGAAGAGTCAGACCAACCGAAAGAAGTAAAAGACCGAAAAGAAATAAATACAGAAGCAGAGACAAGAAGCGCAGAAAAAGCAATTGAAAAGTCAGGTCAACTAAAAGAAGTAAAAGATTCCAAGGAAACAAGACTAGATCCAGAACCAGAAAAGGTAGTTGAAAAGACAGACCAGCCGAAAGAAGTAAAAGACTCAAAGGAAATAAAAATAGAAGCAGAGCCAAAAAGTGTAGAAAAAGCAACCCAAAAGTCAGAGCAACCAAAGGAAGTAAAAGATTCTAGGGAAACAAGATCGGACTCAGAATTAAAAAGCACAGAAAAGGTAATGGAAAAGTCAGACCAACTGAAAGAAGCAAAAAGCACAAAGGAAATAAAAACAGAATCAGAACCAAAAATTACAGAAAGAGCAATTGAAAAGACAGACCAACCGAAAGAAGCAAAAGACTCAAAGGAAATAAAAACAGAAGCAGAGGCAAAAAGTGCAGAAAAAGCAACCGAAAAGACTGAGCAACTGAAGGAAGTAAAAGATTCTAGGGAAACAAGATCGGACTCAGAATCAAAAAGTACAGAAAAGGTAGTTGATAAAATAGACCAGCCGAAAGATGAAAAAGACTCAAAGGAAATAAAAACAGAAGCAGAGGAAAAAAGTGCAGAGAAAGCAACCGAAAAGATAAAGCAACCGAAGGAAGTAAAAGATTCTAAGGAAATAAGACCAGACTCGGAATCAAAAAACACAGAAAAAGAAGTTGAAAAGACAGACCAGCTGAAAAATGCAAAAGACTCAAAGGAAATAAAAACGGAAACGGAAACGGAGCCAAGAAGCACAGAAAAAGCAACAGAAAAGGCAGACCAACCGAAGGAAGTAAAAGATTCTAAGGAAATAAGACCAGACTTGGAATCAAAAAACACAGAAAAAGAAGTTGAAAAGACAGACCAGCCGAAAGATGCAAAAGATTCAAAGGAAATAAAGACAGAATCAGAACCAAGAAGCACAGAAAAAGCAACAGAAAAGGCAGACCAACCGAAGGAAGTAAAAGATTCTAAGGAAATAAGACCAGACTCGGAATCAAAAAACACAGAAAAAGAAGTTGAAAAGACAGACCAGCCGAAAAATGCAAAAGACTCAAAGGAAATAAAAACGGAAACGGAGCCAAGAAGCACAGAAAAAGCAACAGAAAAGGCAGACCAACCGAAGGAAGTAAAAGATTCTAGGGAAATAAGACCAGACTCAGAATCAAAAAACACAGAAAAAGTAGTTGAAAAGACAGACCAGCCGAAGGCAGTAAAGGATCCTAAGGAAACAAGACCAGACCCAAAATCAAAAGACTCAAAGTAAATAAAAACAGAATCAGAGGCAAAAGGTGCAGAAAAAGCGACTGAAAAGCCAGAGTCACAGAAAGAATCAAAAGATTCTAAGGAAAGAAGAGCAGACCCAGAGTCAAAAAACGTAGAAAAAGTAGTTGAAAAGTCAAACCAACCAAAAGAAGTAAAAGACTCAAAGGAAACAAAATCGGAATCAGAACCCAAAAGTTCTGAAAAATCGACAGAAAATTCAGAGCAACCGAAAGAAGCAAAAGATTCCAAGGAAAGAAGACCGGAGACAGAGTCAAAAATCGAAGAAAAAGTAGTCGAAAAGGCAGACCAGCCAAAAGAAAAGATCACTAATAGAGAAACTCTTGAGCATAAATTTAAAAGAAATGAATGGAAGAAAGCATTTGAAAAATATTCAATAGAAGACACTGAAAAAGAATTTAAGGAAAAAGTCATCACCCCAGATGAAAACCCTCCTAAGAATGAGTCAAATGAAAACACATCCATCCAATCAGAAAAACAAGAAAACATAAAAACTGACTGGCAAAGAGGTGTAAGAAGAAATTCTCACACAAGAAAAACTGATCGTCAAATGGCACTAAGTAAATATTCAGGAGAAACAAATCCTCAAAAAGTAAAATCCAATAATGAGGAAATAAAGAGCACACAAAAAGCTAATAATATCAATGAAGAAATAGCCGGCAAAATAACCGAAAAATTAGAGGACAGTAATCTTCCGCCAACAAATGCCAATATAAAGATGATAGCCAATGCTACAGAACTTGCAAGTGCATGTCCGAAAATGACAGAAGATGTAATAAAATATTTAATTGATAATGAATTAGACCCAACAATTGAAAATGTGTACAAAGCTACATACGCAAAAAGTAGTAAATTCAAATATGATGAGAATGAAAAAATTTCAAATGAAGCATGGAAACAGCTTAAACCTCAAGTAGAAAAAGCCTTACAGGAAGCAGAGTTAGAAGCAACCAAAGAAAATTTAGATACGGCAAAATGGCTTATAGATAATAAACTGCCATTAACAGAGGGAAATATTAAAAAAGCAATAAGTTTAAAGAAAATAGACGAAATGCCAAAAGATGAAAAGCTTTTAGAAAGAATAGTATCTACATTATCCGAGGGTAAAAGTGCTAATGAAACATCACTTGATCCAAACGACGCCTACTATAAAGCCAAAGAAATAATAAAAACACTAAAAGAAGTAAGTGATCAAGCTGTTGAAGAAACAGTAGAGCGTCAAATGGACGTTTCCATTGAAAACTTAGAAAAGGTGCAAAAAGATATTGATAATGGAATAACACAAAAGCCACTACCAATAATGCCAACAAATGTAATGCCTATGCAATTTATTGCAAGGCGATCTCTAACACCTAAACCAACTGTCATAAATAAAAATTTAGAAATTATAACTGCAAGGAGACAGTTAGAGGAAGCAAGATTAAAATTAACAATAGAATCCAGTCAAAAATTACTAGATAAAGGTATAAACATCCAGACTGAAAAAATATCAAAAGTAGTAGAAGAACTTAGAAAACTAGAAGATGATTACTACAAACAGCTTTTAAAAGAAGGAAATGTTAGCCAGACAGAAGATAATATAAATATTTTAAGGGAAACATCAGAAAAAATAGATGAGTTAAAAGAAATGCCAAGTTTTGTACTGGGCACGACCTTAAATAATAGAACCAGAGTAACAATGGCAGAACTTCATACATCAGGTGAAACATTAAAAGTAAATCTGGACAAAGCAAATGATACCTATGATGCTCTTATGACCAAACCTAGAAGTGACATGGGAGATTCAATAAATAAGGCCTTCAAAAACATTGATAATATGTTAAAAGGTATGAATTTAGAAATAACCGATGCAAACAGAAGGGCAGTAAGAATACTTGGTTATAATAGCATGGAAATTACGGAAGATTCTATTATGCAAGTAAAGCAATACGATGCAGAAGTTAATAACCTTATGAAAAATTTACATCCTGCTGTAACTGTTCATATGATCAGAGAAGGAGTTAACCCATTAAAAACCCCAATAGCTGATTTAAATGACAAGGTAACCTCATTCAGAAAAGAATTAGAAATATCAGATGAAGAAAAATACAGCAGATATCTATGGAAGTTAGAGCAAGACAATGCAATAACCCCAGAAGAAAGGAAATCCTTTATAGGTATCTACAGATTACTTAGCAATGTAGAAAAAACAGACGGTAAAGCACTTGGAGCACTAATTAAAGCCGGTTGCGAAGTAACCTTAGATAATTTACTTACATCAGTTAAAACATTAAAAGCAAATGGCATAGACACAAAAATAGATGCACAATTTGGTGAACTAGAAAAATTAACCTTTAAGCAAGAAACAATCTCACAGCAAATCAGTGCATCATATAACTTAGGATTAACCGAAAGCCAGACAAATGCAGTAAAATACATGCAAAACATGCTGTACAACATTTTAGATGAAATAACACCGGCACAGCTTAAAGATATAGATCCTCACGAAGATATACCTAATATGACCTTAGAGAAACTAAGGGAAACCCTTGCAAAAGCATCTGCAAACAGCATGGTTGACAAAGAATATGTAAAACAGCAGCTAGAGAACTTAAGGATGGTAGCAGCAACCAACGAACGTGCTATTAGCATGCTAACAGGTAATAAGTTACCGGTGACAATCAACAACTTAATTGCAGCCAATATTATGTCATCTGATAGTGGATTTGTATTTAGAGAAATAAATAACAGACTTAAAAGAGCTAAAGAAGATGAAAAACAGTCTGTTAAAAAGATTTTAAATAGTCTTAGTGAAGGTCTTGAAGATAAGGAAACTATGTCATCCAAATACGAGGAATTGGAAATGAGCATTGGAAAAATATTAAATAAAGAATATTCCAGCTCAACCCTTACATCAAAAGACATTATAAAACTAAAAACTCTTACAAACGGAATCAGTCTGGTAAGAAGTCTTAGCAATGAAGAAAACTATGAAATTCCACTTGAAGTTAATGGTAGAATAATAAACATAAATGTAAGAATAATCCAAGGAGCCGAAGAAAGTGGAAAAGTCAGCATAAAAATGGAATCTGAAAAAATAGGAAACATTGCAGCAGACTTTAATATAAAAAATGGGGAATTAAAAGGGTTAATCACATGTGATAATAAAGACAGTATAAAAATGCTTAGAGATAATGATAGCCGATTAAAAGAAAGATTGGGAGGATTGGGGATAACTCCTAAACTAATAAGCTATATTGTGGATTCAAAAGGCGATCTTATTTCAAAGCAACAGCAAAATAATCCTGATCAGGAGACTGATGCGAAAATTCCTAGTACTAAAGAACTGTATCAAACTGCAAAAACATTCGTAACAATTATAAAAAACTTGGAAATACAAAAAATTTAAAAAATCTTCTAAAGTAATATTAAACATCGTCCGATAAAAACATTAGATGCAACTAATAACAAATAAAAATATCGAAAAGGAGTTTTAAAAATGAGAATAAACCATAATATTCCAGCCCTAAAGGCTAATAATCAATTAGGAAAAACAAATGCAAAACTTGATAAAAGCTTAGAAAAATTATCATCAGGTTATAGAATTAATAAGGCATCTGACGATGCAGCAGGACTTGCAATCTCAGAAAAAATGAAAACACAAATCAGCGGATTAGATCAAGCATCACGTAATGCTTCAGATGGTATATCTGTAATCCAAACAGGTGAAGGTGCACTAAACGAAGTACACTTAATGCTTCAAAGAATGAGAGAGCTTGCAGTACAATCAGCAAACGGAACAAACAATGATTCAGACCGTGAAGCAATGCAGGCAGAAATCGAACAATTAAAAGAAGAAATAACAAGAATTTCAGAAACTACAGAATTCAATACTAAAAAACTTCTTAATGGAAATATTGATAGAAAATCATACTCAACAAATAAAGACATAGAATTAGTATCATTATCAGATAATGTAAAAGTAGGAACATATGCGATTCAAGTTAATGATGTAGCACAAAAAGCCATAGTTAAAACAGGTAATACAGCGACAACAGGAACACAGGCAGCGGGAGCTACATTACCGGATGGAACAACAAGCACAGAGCAAACTATATCTTCATCAGGTGCAGGTAAACTATATGTTAATACAGAAGAAATAAAGATTGAAGAAGGAGATTCAGCAGCAACAGTATTTGAAAAAATAAGAGATTTATGTGACAAAGTTAATGTTACATTAACTTATGAAAAAAATTCAACAAATACAGCTGTAACATTTGAATTTGGAGATAAATTGGTATTTACAAGAGATGAATTCGGTTCTAAGAATTTTATAGAATTATACGCAGACGGTGGAGTAGGAGACATGCTAGGTTTTAACTCAGGTTCAAGAGTTGATTACTCAGCAGCAAAGCCATTAGACTTATCAGATCCAAACTCTTGGGAAACTCCTACAGATGGCATTACAGGAAAAACATATGGTAAAGATACAGATGCAACTATAACCACAGTACTTTCCAAAGCAACATCCACAGGAGCTGCAACAGCTCCAACAGGAGCAGGAACCACATTGGCTGATGGTGGAACAATTGATATACAAGTTGGTTCAAATTTATATAATATTGCGGTTGCAGCAGGTGATGATGCAGCTGCATTGATTAGTAAAATAAAAGCAGGGGTTTCAACTATTAACGCATCAGAATATGGTTTAGATCTTGCATTTGATGAAAGCAAATTTACAGATTTTCCAGATGGATTAGAATTTACAGCTAGCAAAGACTTTTCAATTATGGCTACGGCTACTATTCCTGCTAATGCCGGTGCATTTGCAGCAGAATTAGGACTAAGTACAACGGCAACGAATTCTACAGCTCCAGTAGTAGGTCCAGTTGGATTTTCAAACACAGCAACATTGTCATCAAACGGAACGCTAGTAACAGTTACAGATTCTCAAGGATTCCAAATAAAATTTGATGTAAGCGAAAGCACACAATTAGGAGAAAATCCAGCTATGGCTTCGGTGGCAGTTTTAGAAGCAGGTCCAATGACATTACAAATTGGTGCAAATGCATACCAGACAATGGATGTAAGAATTCCACAACTTACACCAAAAACATTAGGAATAGACAAAATTAATCTTGGTACAGCTGATGGAGCACAAGATGCACTTGCTAAAATAGATATTGCGATTAATGATGTTTCAGCAATAAGATCAAAACTAGGTGCTTACCAAAACAGATTAGAACATTCAATTGCAAACTTAGATGTTGGTCAAGAAAATTTAACAGAAGCATTATCACGTATAGAAGATACAGATATGGCAGAAGAAATGGCTGCTTACACACAAGGAAATGTATTAGCTCAAGCAGGAACTTCAATGTTAGCACAGGCAAATCAAAGACCACAAACAATTCTATCATTATTACAAGGCTAATAGCTTGACAAACAACAGATAATAACTGCTTTATAAGCAGTATGCCCCTACAATTATTCTAATTAAAAAATACTTTGTAGGGGCAGTTTTATATAATAAAGTATTTTAAATTACAGCAGAAAGGAACATTAAGTTATGAAACAGGAAGATACAAAGGCCTATGCTGCGAGAGTAACACAAGCATCCAAAAGCGAACTTGTTGTAATAATGTATGAAATAATATTAAGTCATATTAAAGAAGCGAAAGAATTTCATAAAAAAGGAGATTTAGAGGGTTTTGACAAAGAGTTAAAAAGCTCTCAAAAATTCCTAAGTGAGCTAATGGGTACATTGGATTGCAGATATGTAATAGGTCTTGATCTAATGGCATTATATTTATTTGTTAACAAAAGAATTATAACAGCTATTATAAGAAGAAAACCTGATACATTAGATAGTGCTGAAAAAGTATTAAAAGATCTTTTAATAGGTTTTGATGGAGTAAGTAAACAAGATAATACAGGACCAGTCATGAAAAACACCCAACAGATATATGCTGGTTTGACATATGGAAGAGGAACTTTAAATGAAACTTTTTTAGATCCAAATCAAATGAATAGAGGATTTAAGGCTTAGGGGAACCTAAGCCTTTTTAGATATTAAACAATTCATACCTAAGGCTTTGGCCTGACCAAGTAAGAATTTATATCTTTTTTGAATTGAATTAACCTCGTAAATATAGCAATCAATTAGGTCCGGGTCTACAGCATTTTGAAAATTTGAGTGAGCAGATTCTAACGCAACCTTGGTGCGTTCAATGTCATCCAATAAATCTCTCTCAGCGTAAGTATAAGAACTTTTGTATGAACTTTTTTTAATAAGTATCCCTTCTTCCTAAAAGTTTATAATTATATAATAAGTATAGTCAGGAAAATGTCAAAATATTCTAATTAGATCAAAAAGTTATATTTTTTCAAGAATAATTGAATAATTTTATCTTCTAATATATATAATGTCTAAAGATAAAAAAAGGAAATACGTATATGAGTACAAACCAAATATTAATACTAATTATAATTATTGCAGTTTTGTTATTAATTATTGGGGCAGTAACGCACAAGGTGGAAATATTTATTAACTTAGTACTTAAAAGTTTAATGGGTATTGTAGGTATTTATTTTGTGAATTTCGTATTAGTAAGTATAGGGTTAGAACTTGGAGTAGGAATTAATCTCCTTACAATATTAACAGTGGGTTTACTAGGCATACCTGGATTTATTTTGGTTTTTGGAATAGGCTTATATTATTATATATAATTATAAGGCAACAAGGGGCTGAATCTTATTAAATAATTTTAACTAAAGTAATGGTATAAAGTTAGAAAGTAGGTTTATTTAAATTGTTTTATCATATCTGATTTTACCAAAATGCCCAAATGGTTTGAAGTCGCATAGCCAAAAGGAACGAATAATGAGTCCTACTTTTGGCTATGCGACTGTGAATAATAATCACTGTATTAATAAATAATAAAAATTTAAAAAACATATTGACATCTTATAGTAATTATGTTATCATAAAAAAGTCGTTGGAAGTGATTAATAATAAATTGAAAAAGTACTTGACAAGTAGTGGACAAGATGTTATAATAATTAAACACGATTTGGAGAGGTGTCCGAGTGGTTTAAGGAGCCGGTCTTGAAAACCGGTGACTCCGTAAGGGGCCGTGGGTTCGAATCCCACCTTCTCCGTTTGATATATGACCACCATTTAATTAGGTGGTTTTATATTGCTAAAGAATTGAATTCAACTATGAGTACTTGGAGAAGTACCCAAGTGGTTGAAGGGGCTCCCCTGGAAAGGGAGTAGGTCGTTAATAGCGGCGCGAGGGTTCAAATCCCTCCTTCTCCGTCGGGTAATAAATTTTAAAAAAGTAGTTGACAGCAGAGCTTGGATATGATAAGATAGACAAGCTGAATCAAAGGCAACAAATGAACATTGATAACTAAACAGTGAAACAACCCTGAAAATTCTAAAAGATTTTCAAAACGAACAGACTGAATAAGTCTAAACCAAAAACAGTAAACGGAAATGACAAGTTATTAAAAAATAGCTAACGGTCATTCTGTAG